>JBLHOX010000223.1:0-5703 GCA_047623725.1 Dokdonia sp.
TTTTGATCAGTTTGTAAAAGGATTTGACACCTATTTTTTATACTGATCTATAGCTTCTTTAAAAAACAGAACTCCTTCACTCACTTCTATGTGATCTGCCGGAAGAATAGCACCTTTAAAGTCGCCATCTTTCCAATCTCCTTTCGTTAGTGAATCAAATCCTTGTGTAGAAATACCGTCATGACCTTTATATCCACTCAGGTATAGATAGTACTCTTCGCTCAAAGTATCTGGGATAGCAAGACCAAAACCTACAGCTATATCTGATGTGTTAGGTAATGCTGTAAAGGCCCCAGTGTCAAAATGATGAGACCAAATACGTATTTCTGACTCTATATTATTTTCTAAAAGGGTTTGTTCTAGAATCGTTTGTGTACGTATACGTAGCTGTAATAATCTCGTGAGTTCTACCGAATCACTCATTTTAAAAATAGTCGTATCTGCTATAGAATATGGTACATCATAGTGAAATGAATATGTATACGATTTGCCTATTTTTTCTTGAGACAATCTAGTGAGCCAAGCTAAGATCTCTTTATGTGACGTGCCATCCAGTTGTATGCTCTCTACATTTGTAGATGAATTCCAATCTAATGAAAAAGTGTTGTAATTTAAGGAGAGTGTATCTCCACTATCCGATAATGGTCGGGTAGACATACGTCCACTTTCTGGATCAAAACCTAAATTGGTATGACTATCATCATCTCTTTTTTCTACAAAATGTATGGCTGCAGCTGCTAAGTATTGTGCAGCTAGGTGCATTTGATCTTTCATAGATTTAAATTCCTGCATAATTAATTCCTGTTAATTTGTACATATCTCTATCATAGGTAGAGAGGTCATCGTGATTAAACTTATTGATATCATCATATCCACAAGCTCTAGCGACAACTCTAATCAAGTTATTAGTGGCATCAAAATAGTTGTGTAATTGCTTCGCAGAACTGTCTATAATCAAACGACTACGTAATGACTCTTTCTGAGTGGCAATTCCTACGGGGCAATTATTACTACCACACGCACGCATTCCTAAACACCCTATGGCTTGTAATGCAGAGTTGGATACGGCGATTGCATCTGCTCCTAACATTAACGCTTTCGCGAAATCTTCTGCAACACGTAATCCACCAGTAATGATTAATGTGACATCTGTTGCGCCTACTTTATCTAGATACTTTCTAGCTCTAGCCAAAGCGGGTATGGTAGGCACATTGATATGATCTCTTAAGATAGTAGGAGCAGAACCTGTACCGCCACCACGACCATCTAATATGATATAATCTACACCTACATCAAGTGCAAACTGAATGTCTTTTTCTATATGACTCGCAGCAAGTTTAAATCCAATAGGAATTCCTCCTGTACGTTCTCTTACTTCGGCAGCAAATGCTTTAAAATCATCGACACCATGAAAATCTGGAAAAGTCGCTGGAGAAATGGCAGTTTCGCCTTGTTTCAGTCCGCGAACTTCAGCGATTTCTTTACTTACCTTGGCTCCAGGAAGATGCCCTCCTGTTCCCGTTTTTGCACCTTGACCTGCTTTAAAGTGAAATGCCTGAACGTTATCTAGCTTGTCCCACGTAAATCCAAATTTCGCGGAAGCGAGCTCATAAAAATATTTAGAATTATTTGCCTGTTCTTCAGGAAGCATTCCTCCTTCACCAGAACAAATTCCTGTTCCTGCGAGCTCAGCTCCTTTTGATAATGCAATTTTTGCTTCTCGAGATAAGGCGCCAAAACTCATGTCACTTACAAACAGCGGGATGTCTAGGTGAAGTGGCTTTTTTGCCTTTTTACCAATCACAACCTTAGTCGCAACATCATCTTCATCTAGTAAAGGTCTAGACGCTAATTGTGCAGGTAAAAACTGAATATCATTCCACTTAGGAAGTGTATTTCTATCAACGCCCATCGAAGCAGAAAAGCCATGATGTCCTATGTTTTTAAGTCCGTTTTGAGCAAGTTCTTTAATGTAGTTTGTATACGGTTCGGTTTCTTCTGGATGTGTATCTGCATAGGCTCCTAGGTATTCATCACGATTAAAAGGTTGTGGAGAATTTACAAGATATGCATCAATCTCAAAGGCATCTACAAACAGCTCATCACCTTCAATTTTTGTAGAAAACTTATGTAATACTTCTTTATTATTATATTCTGATACTCCAGAATCCACGCGATAATCCCAGCCATGAACGCCACAGATGAGGTTGTGCCCATCAATATGCCCATCAGACATTAGAGCGCCTCTGTGAAGACAACGACCATATAAAACAGAGATGTCATCATCAAATTTTACAATAACTAAATCAAGTCCGTTTACGAGTGCATGCTCAGGTTCTTTATTTACTAATTGAGAAACTTTTGCAATTGAAATTGGTTTTTTCATAGGTGATATACTGTTGTTATTATTTTAAATTTTTAAAAGGCAAATCCTAATACAAATACAATTCGTCCTCCGTCATTACTTCCATAATAGCCTACGTTTGCTGTGAATGTGTCTAGGCCACTTACCCAAAAAGATCCGCCAGCACTAGTATTTATGGTACTAGATTCATTATTAATAGTAGAATTATCATTGCCTTCCCAAACTCTTCCGTAGTCAAATCCGCCAGTAATACCGTAATTTAATGGAATAAAACTACTTTTAAATTTTCCTAGTTTTAATCGTAAATCAGTGTTTTGATAAAAGGCATATTTTCCAATAAAACGTTCATTTCTAAATCCTCTTAAACTATGATTACCACCTAGAGATGCTCCGTGAAAGAATTCAAAATTATCTCCAAGGATCGCTTCTCCTCCCAGTTTTGTAGCAAAGACTAATGTACCACTTTTAGATAATTTATGATCAAAGGCAATATGTGACTCTACATATCCGAATTTATTGTCGCTATTTCCTCCATTAACAATCGTTTTATATCCTGCTGTGATTTCGGTATCAAATCCGTAGGTAGGAAAGGCTTTATTATCTTTATTCTTAAATCCGTACGAAACTTCTCCTCCTACATAGGTTTGATCTTCAAAGGTGAGGGCATTTACTCCTTGTATGTTTTCTGTAGCGATAAAACGATCTGCTGTATTATCTACTTCAAAAGATTCTACAAGAGGTTTGATTTCAAAATATCCTCCGTTATCTCCTCTTTTAATTAACGAAATAGCTCCTTTTAATTGACGTATGCGCACACGGTTGAAATCTAAATCTACGGCATCCTTGTTGTATTCTGTATCATTACCAAACCCAAAGAAGTTTTGAGCAAAATTCGGGCTGTTGTATTTTAACTCAATTCCAAAATTCCAATTGTGGAATATGTTTGCAAATTCTCCATTATAACTTACATCATATCCTGAGTTTCCAGAGTAAAAGGAAGCACTTACGATATGTTTTGTTGTAAATGGATTACTCTGTAAACCGTGCGTTGTAAATGTATTTGTAAACCCTATTCTAAAACCATCATCAGGATTAGATCCAATAATAGGTAGAAACTGATTGACATTTTCTTTTCGTTTTTTATAATCGTAATTATTGATTCCATAATCGTCTACAAGCCATTTTTTTGATCGCTTATTTACGATGGTATTCTCTTTGTTTTTATAGTCATAGATCTTTACTTTCTTTGTGTTTTTAAAATCATACGTATCGTTCTTTTTACCTCCGATGACTTTAATTTTGATAAGGTTATCTCCTTCTCCTGTAACATTAAAAGTATCTTTCCCTTCAAGACCGTATACCCAAATTTCTTTGGTTTCTGAGGCATTAAATGTGCGTTCAAAAATGCCATTGTCTTTACGCATGATTTTTACACGTGTTTGTCCATCAGGAAGTCTTTCTATATTAAAAACATCAGCTTTTTGAGTTCCTATTAATACGGCATGCTTATTTACATACTCAAAATAAGATCTAGCAATGGTTAAGATATTACCACGTCTCCCTTTTAATTTTGCTTTAATTACTTCAATTGTTTCTCCCTTCATTTCTTCAGGAAGATTTTCAAAGGCTTTTGCTATGATATCATCAGTGACATTATCTTGAATGTATTTAGCTTCTTTTTCCCAAGCAGCCCAATCTGATTTGTTAATAAATGATTCGTCTAATGGGTACGGTTCAAAGCTAAACCATCTAGGGCTTTTTAATTCGTCATCAAAAGATTGCATCATTCGTAAGGCGGGTACAGCAACGCGTAAGAAACCAAAGATACTTCCATCAAACACAGAGAAGGCTTGATCTCTATCTCTTGGAATAGGTTTGTATGTTTTTTTGCCATTTTCTTTGTAAACAGCCCATCTCCATTGATCTTCATGGCGATCCCAATCTCCAATAAGCATATCAAAAAGGCGTGCTCTGATATAGGAAGGCTCATCTACAGCTGACTTTCCGTTTTTATGGATTTCTTGTAATACATCTGAAGTACTTATAATATCTTCAGGATACCCAAAACTTTTAGCGTCTTTATGACCAGATTCTACGCGTTCTTCTATTAAATATAACTCATCACCATACTCATCATTATAAACGCCTAGCGCTTTTTGTTTAGGGACATAATAAAGGTTTGGATTGGTGTGAAAAACATTAGCAGCATCTGCTAAAGGTCCTATTGTTGTCGCTGTGTATGGGTGTGCTGTTGTATAAAAATCTAAAACAAAACGATCGGCAAAACTACCTTCAAGATCTTCTTCTACATAGGTGTCTTTAAAAGCGGTTGCTTGTAGAAATTTTGTAGCACTTTTTCGAAGCGCACGCATCACATATTGTTTGCCATCCTTGTCTTCTAATCGTAATGATTTGGACTGGTGACCACCGCCTCGTCTTGTAGGGGTTAATCCTCCCAATAATGTGTCTATAAATACGACTGGAGCATCTACTTCTTTGCTATACAACTCACGGTAATGAGTTCCCCATAATCCTTTATAAAATTTACTTTTTTTCGTTTCTTGAGTATCATATACAGATGCTTTTTTGCTGTTTCCGTAACTGTCTCTGGATTCAAACGAAGTAGGAGTTACTCGCTCTTTATTTTTAAAAAGCGTTGTGGTGAATAGGACATCATTTCCATTCTTAAAGTTTACAGAGACACTACCGTCTGTATCGATGTCAAGACGCGTATATCCTTTTTCGCTTGAAGCGAAATCAATACTGCCCTTAGCTACTTTTTGTACTCCTTTTGTATCACCAGCAGCTCCGCTAATAATCTGAGGTACTCCAAAATCATTGATGTATTGTAAGTTTTTATCGTGACCAGAAACAAATACGACTTTTTCATTTTCTTGTGCCATCGTAAGAAGTCTATTGCGTAAACTTCTGTATTGTGTATGTTGAAAATCCTCTTGAGAAAAACCACCTGTTCTGGCAAAGAAACCAGCTTTAGATAGGGAGAGCATTGGATGGTGAATTGCAATAACCTTTGTTTTTGTTTGTGCCTTTTTTAAGATGTTTTCAAATTCTAGAAAGAAATCATTTCTGTTTTTGATGTCGCAATCTTCATTAAGATATGTTTGTTTATCCCAGTTCTCAAGATACCATTGAGAATCTATGGTAATTAAAATCGCATTATCAGTAAGATCTGTCTTTTTTATAGGGCAGCCTTTGTCTGGATAGAACTTGGCGTCACTATTTTTTTGGATATACTTTTCAAAGGCCTTCACACCTTTATATCCTTGGTCTTTCCATTCGTTATGTCCAGGTGTAAAAATAACTTTCCCTTTAAATGA
>JBLHOX010000224.1:0-5687 GCA_047623725.1 Dokdonia sp.
AAGTCAGATATAAAATGAACAAAGCGTACCCTTGTGTACAAAAACCGTTCTAGCAGGTAAAATACATTTTTTAATGGATGCTTGATCGCTTTATTTTGATAATATAATGCATCGTGCACCGTAAATAAGTGGGTTTGAAATACACACGCCATACTCATCAAGGCATTATGCGAGTGTATAAAAATTGTTCTCTCCTTTTTTTTAATCCTGATCATAAACCAATTGAATACAAAAAACTTTAAGAAATTACTTTTGATGCCTATACATAAAAATCCTTTGTATTTATAAATATGTGTTTTATCATCCCAATGGATATAATAGTTAATATCACTAGTGCTCGCTTTTGATTGAAAATCAATAACATTCTCCACACCTCTTTTATGCTTTAACATATTGTTAAAACCTAAATACAGCACTTTTGTATTTTTAAAGGTGTGATTCATACACTATTTAGTAATCTGTTTTTTAAATGCTTCTAAGTACTTTTTACCCCAGCGTAAATCAGGTTCCATATAATTACCTTCTGCCCATTCATTCCAAGATTTTAAAAATATAATCTTATTCTCAGGTTTTTTTCCCTCCACAAGATCGACTACTTGTTTTACATGTTCCTCAAAATAGTCTGGTGTCGAGTTTGTTAAAACCAACCCTTCTCGACCACTACGAGCTGTATGATCCCATCCTGGTATGATGCTTGGAAATACATTTTCCATGGCATCTTCTTTAGGGTTTACAAAATACTTGGATACAGTTTTATATGGATACGCCAAAGGTACATTTCTAACTATTTTATTAAATCGATTTTGCACTTTTTGCCAGAAAGTACGATGATTCATGGTGTAATTAAATAATCGTGTGCTATTGGCGGCATCAAATCCATTTTCTAATGCTTCTTTAACCGTACACTTTGAGTCTATGCAATGAGCCACAAAATAGATTTTTTCTAATCCATTTTCTTTAGCAAGTTTTTGCCACGTCTCCATAAAGACGTTAACCTCTGGCTCACCTACAGGCTTATAAATCATGAACATTGGTTGTCCATTTATGGTAATGTACCTCTTATCTTTAAACGCAGGAAGCACTTCATAAAAATGTGCGGTATAATCTTCTACACCAGGATATAGCTGCTCAATTAAAATATTTCGATTGGTCATACCGTGGGCAAAACCCTTCCAAGTTTCATTAGCCCAAGCTAGGCAAAAAGGAAAATCTGGCTCTCCAGAATCCAGCACTTCATTAAAAGGTCGTTCAATTAATCGTTTTCCGTGACCAAACCAATAGTGCCAGTAGATAAATCCTTCAACACCATATTCACGAGCCATATCTGCTTGTGCTTTTCTAGTCTCCGCCACTCTTAAATCATAATATCCTAAATCTGCAGGAACTCTGGGCTGATAATGCCCTTTGAATAAGGCTTTCGCTTTCCCTACATTGGTCCATTCTGTAAATCCTTTGCCCCACCATTCATCATTCTCCGGAATCGGATGGTATTGCGGTAGATAAAATGCAAAAACACGTGCTTTTTTATTCATACGGTTATTCTTTTTTCATTTTTTTAGTACCTGACAATAATAGATGGGATACCCATGAATCATAGGTTAAGAGGTCTGTCTTATGCTTTCGCGAAAGCAAAAAACAACGCATCATCAATATGGCTTCTATTTTTATCATTTACGTAAAAAAACTTTAATCATTTTAATCGGGTTCACTGAAAGTAGTGTAGATATACTGGTGATGACAACTATTAGCGTCATCGTTTTTACTGCTATTGAAAATAACATATTATCAATACTCATCACATACACCATTAGATAAATGGTCACTGCGGCTAGTAAGAAACTCAAAAATGGTTTTGTATGAGGTACGTTTAATTGGGAATACCATATAGAGATAAACAACATAATGGTCATTGCCAGACTAGACACAACAGCAGCGGTTAAGAGCCCATATTTGGGCAGGAATATGATATTGAGTGTTACACTAATCAAGGCGCCTGTAATGGAGATCATCGAATTAATTTTGGTCTTGCCCTGTGCGGTAATTGTTGTTCCATAAATCATGCTGATGGAAGAACTATAGACCGCCATGATAATCATGGGTACATACCAATAGGCTTCATGAAATTTAACATCGGTCATGATGATAAAAAATTCTTTTGAAAATACACTGATGCATAATACGCCAATGAGTAATACGTACACAAAATTATTACGAATGTTTTCAAAAATAGACATGAAGGTATCGCTTCCCCAATTTTTAAAAAGATGGGGTTCAAAGGCTTTATAGGCACTAAAAGAAAATATATTAAGAATGAGCGCAATGGTGGCAGCGACACTATAAATTCCAAGATCGTTAAGACTCAAATATTTATCTATGAGTATTCTATCAGAGATGGTTGTAAGATAATATGCGATGGATCCTGGTACTAGCGGAAGCGAAAATGCCAAGACCTTTTTTATCTGCTTAAAGTGTAAATTCCAAATAATATGATTCCGAATCATATACAGGAAAACAAATGCAAAAAGAAAATTAACAATGAGATTTGCATATAAAACACCTAAGGCCGTGTACTCATAAAATATGACCAATACCAAGGTTAAAATGAATGCAATAACCCCTCTAGATATATTTAAAATAGTAAGCGGCATTGGTTTTTCTATCACTCTAAACAAGGCAGCGGGTAATATGGAAAACAGATTGAAAAAGTTCGTTAAAATGGCAATAACGATATAGGGGTAAAAATCAATATTACTTCCTAATGCATTAAAAAGATGCTTCCCAAAAAACAGTAAAGCAATAACAATAACGGCGTTTAGTAAAATAATAAAAGTAGATAGATTCCCTAATAACTTTTTTTTCTCTTCGCTCGTTTTACATCGATAATAAAAGACTAAGAAATAGGTGTTAATACTCAAAAACCCAAGAGCAAGTAAGAACGTATTCAGGGTATTTACATAATTTACAATCCCATAATCCGCGGGCGTCAAGTACGTGGTCAATATGGGTAGCGAAATAAAGCCAATAAGCCTAGGTATGATATCACCTAAGGCATAAATGGTCGTGTTTTTAATCAACTTGTTTTCGCTCATTGGACTAGTTGATTATATCTTTTAGAGGTGTTAAGTCAAAATCTTGAATAAAGTCATGAACCATACTATAATCAGTCATCGCATTGGCCTTGATCATTTTTTCTAATTCAGATTCATTTTCGGCCATCATTAGCTTTCCTTCTGTACCATCAAAAGGAGGAACAGATTTGTAACCAGACATATTTACACCATGTTCATCCTTTGGATCAAATGCAATATAGTTGACGCCTTGCATTAATGCCTCCAGTACAACGGTTGAATTTGCACCAATAACCAATGAAGATTTGTTGAGTGACGTTGTTAATGCATCTGTATCAAGTTGATAAAAATTTGGATCTAAAAAAGATTGAATCCATTTTTTGTTAATGGATGGATGTGCTCTATATCTTGCCTTTTTAATCCCTAGTCGTAGTAATACTTTTTGGACTTTATATAAGTACAACACCACCATACTGGCATCATTTACTACAGTATTGTTGTATTCATGCTGATGCCATGTTACAGATGATACAGGAATAATCAAAACATCAGATAGGTCAGATCTCAAAGACTTCTCTTTATCCAGATTAGTATAAAGAGGGTGACCCACCACTTTTACTTTTGAAGGCTCGAATCCTGCATTCAAATAGTTGTTTCTAATTTTCTCACTCCATACCATTAAATAGTCCGCTCTATTATCAACTTCTTGACTATAAATCCCTGGCATGCCATGCGTAAAAATAATTGATGGGCGATCCATTTTTTTAAAAATATCAATGCTGTATTTACTGTAAAAATATTGGTCTGTATATAAAAATAAAGCTCTAAAATCTTGTTCTTGATATTGAGCGAGAAGATACTGTTGAAATGTTTCTAATGCTTCATGAAATTTAGGATTCAAGAATGCATGAAAATCATCATTCCTGATTTTATCTTGAATGCTTTTATGCCATTTTAATGTTTTGTAATCTCCAAAAATATTTTTCTTTCGTAAAGGATGCCAAATGGGGGAATAGGAATCAAATCCTAACTGGGATAATGAATGCGTCTCTTTTTGAGGTAATTTTAATGTAGATAATACCTTTATGTTATTTGATTGTTTTGTGTTTGACAGAATAGATAGCGCATTTGCATATTGGTACAAGCGCTTTAGCTTCTCATTCATACCAATCGCTTTATTTCTATAATATGCCTCAGACATGTGAGTTTCTGAAATATACATTTGCCAATCCAATTCTGCTTTAAAAAAGTCAATGTATTTTTTTGACAATTCATTATCAGCAGTATCCACTAAATATTTAATAAGGTATGTGTCCATTGAAAAATATAATATCTAAAAATTCTTTTTTAGTTTAGATTGATAAGCTATCTAGATTAATTTTTGCAACATATATTGACGATCCCTCTGTATTTTCATAAGAGGTATAATAACTCATCCACAATATATTATCTTGTATCATCATTCCTGGATAAGAACCATCACCACTACTAGGAATATCGATAATTTGCCTGTAGGTGTTTGTCTCTATATCATACAAGCCTAAATAAACAAAACCAAATAAGCCACCAGCAAAAAGCATCTTATGATCATCAACGAGTAAGAAATTTGGACCTCTAAGGTTATCGATTGGTATTTCTCCAAACCATTCCCACCCTTCGCTTGGGTAAAATGTTCTCCCTAGTAGTGTTGAACCTGTAATTCTTCTTACTAGCACAAAAAACTCTCCATTGTCGTCAATTCTAATTCTTGCTTCTGTTGGCAGAGCAGAAATGTTTTCAAATACGTTTTGTTTTGTAAAAAAAAGCCCATCGTCACTTTCATAAACATCAAATATATCCGTTGCATTATATCCTACAGAGTACGCTTTATCATTGTGCCAATTGACACGCCAGGGCCACGCTTCATTTCCTGAAATAGTATTTGTACTTACTGTTAAGTTATCTAATAAAACATCTGTTAATTCTAGCCAGCCATTCGTTTCAGAATACTTCAAATTATAATCACTAAAGGCTACTATTTCTTGATTTTCATATTTTGAACCATGAATGTATAATGATAATTGTTCTCCTTGTATAGTAAAACTTGGATCCCTTAAGTCAATTCCTTGTACACGAATCTCTTTCATAAAGGTCCACTCAGACCCGTCAATACTATTAAATATATGAATAGCTCCATCTTCCCCCAATGCATGTTTGTCCGAATCTCTAAAAACGAGAAAAAATTGATTGTCAAAAAATATGATATCTGTAAAGGCTTTACTCCTTCCTTCTTCTGAAGCTACCCGTGTAATTATTAATGTATCACTAGTTGATTCATTCGTTTCCTCAGTAATCCCATTGGTAGTCATATTGACTACTTCTTGGTTTGCTGAAGTGCAAGAAAGAATAATACAGCTCATGAAAATTAACAATACTTTTCCCATAGACTTATAAAAATTTGGATTTAAATGCTGTTCCTTTCTCGATATCAACCTTGACTTTTTTACCTAGGACTTCATTATAAAACTTTGGATGCATTCCAAAACCTGGTCTGATGGAGCGTATATTTTCTTTTGTTAAAGTATCACCGGCTTTTATATCTTCAACGACATATAGTGATCTACAAAAATCACGTCCCTT
>JBLHOX010000225.1:0-5659 GCA_047623725.1 Dokdonia sp.
AGCAGCTGCAAAATATATCACTGCGCTACGTTTTTGAGTTTAACCATAGCGATGCTATGCTAAAACTCATAAAACGTCCTGTTTTATTGCTTCTTCAAGCCTCATCACGAAGTTCTATTGCATAATCCGGGTTAAACCCAAGCAATATATTAGGGTTTTGTTATGAAAAGGATAAAAACACCACGTTTCTTTGATTTTGTGAGTGCTTTTGTAAGATTAAGACGAAGAATTGACAATTGTTTCTGTTGTTATTTACAGTAATTCAAGGGTGGTTTGATACAATGGTTTATCCGTTGTTTTTGAAAGAATCCAGGCAAAATAACTCAGCATGAATATATCTTCTTTGGCTTTATTTTCTGTGGTAAAGAGGTTTTTTACGCTTTCGCGAAAGCGTATACCAGTTACTTCTTCTGGATATTTGTAAATGATCTCTACCGTTTTAAGAAAATCATTCAGTCTGCTTTCATGAGTAATGACGTGTTTATATTTGCGTTTAAAACGTTTTAAAAGGGATGCCACAAGATCAATATGTTCTAGCTCTATATGGGTGATCAATTGGAGTAGGTCGTGTTTGATCATCCAGTCTTCTCCCATTTTTGTGATATACCAAGTCGTGCTATGTTTTAACTTATTGAGGGCTGTGACTGCTTTTTTGTGCTCTTCTTGTTGCGTGAGGCAAATGCATACGACAAGAATGAGATCAGGGTTTTGTGCTTTATTTTTTTTGGCTACTTTTTCAAAATGAGTTTCTAAAAGGGTGATAGCTTCTTTGCCATTTCCCGTATAATTGAGAAGAAGGGTGCGGAGTAAGAGTTCGCTTTCGCGAAAGCGGAATTCATATTTACTCCGTTCTTCTTGCATGCGTTCTTTCATCGCATCAAGATATTCAGTGGCTTGTTCAAACTGCCGATTCCTGAAATAAGCGTTTGCCATAAAATAGAGCAAGTGTATGTGGTAGTATAGGTGTTTATTGGTAATCGTTTTTTTAAGGCTAATCTCTGTATACACACGCTCAAAAAAGGGCAAGGCATCAAAATAATTATTTTCTAATCGCGCTACGGTATTTATGATTTCCAGTAATTGGTAGAGTGATTTGAAGGTGAGCGATTCATCAATACTAATATTAAATTTTTGAAACGCATCGGTAAGAAGTTGGTTAACATTTTCTGTAACCGTGTTGTTTGTTTTTGAAATACGGTCTTTAATGTATGCATAGGCTAGGTTGAGATTTTCTTGATGCTGGTGACGCTTTTGGTTGGCTTGAAACGCTTGGGTTAAGTCGATAAGATCTGTTTCTACATGTAGGTGTGCATACTGTATTTGTGTATGATATATTTCGCCTAACATGCTATACAGGTCGTGGGTTTTTGCTAGTGCAGCTGCTTTTTGAAGTGTCTTTTGGGCAGCTTTATATAGTTCTTGCTCGTATAGAATGCGGGCGGTAAGAATGAGTTTTAAGGCGTCAAACTCTTCGGTGGTTTCAGATGCTAGGCTATTACTCGCGATAAAGTCAATTAAGTTGTCATGTAGCCTTTTGCAAAGGCCATGATATGCATTTTTAGAAGCTTTCCCGTAGAGTGTGCTATCAATGTTTTTGGGAAGTTGAGATTGTCTTAAGAGTTTGAGTAGTTCTATGTTTTTTGTGTCAGAGCGCTTGTTTTTATGACGCAGGTAAGATTTGAATTTTTCATAATCTTCTGTGGAAAGTGAGTTTATTATATCAAAAAGTATCATGTTATATCATAAGTAATATGGTATAAATTTACTATAAAATATAAGTAATTAGTTATAAGTGTATAAATATATCGTAAGTTTTTTGTAAAAGTTTGATTTTTATACTGAATAGACCATTGCATATTTGCCCTGTCATTTAACCAATGGATTATGGATTTTAATAATAAAAAACTTACCCGCACAACAACACTTATTCACTATGTGATTAGTTTTCTTTTGGCCATCTTTTTAATAGGAATGGCAAATAGAATTATTTGGGACATAGACGGTGTAGATAAACGACCTTATGTTGCGGACTTTGAAATAAAGACAGATATCAAAAAATATAGAGTCTTGAGGGAAAGTATTCAAGATTCTATACAAGGAAAACGTGATACGCAAGAAGGGATACAGCTTTCTATAAATTTAGTTCAAAACGCGTTAGATGAGCAACAGGCTTCTTTTAAAACTTGGGTTTCTACACGTAATGCTACGCAATCTTCTCGAGTAAATACGGAGATACAGCAACGTAATTACATCTTAGATTCTTTACGTACGTCTTTAAAGACATTAAAGTCAGAAAAACTTTTAGTGGAATCTGCGATAGATGGCTTCCGTACAGAAAAAAAGAAACACGTTACTGCAATAGGTGAGGAAAGGTCTAAAGCACGGGTATTACACCTTACCGCAGAGAGAGCCTACGATTTGCAAATTTTTATAAGCCGTCTCTTGTTTGTCATTCCAGTATTACTAGTAGGTATCTGGATGTTGCTAAAGAAGCGCAAGGACAGTTACTGGCCATTATTTAGAGGGTTTGTGTTTTTTGCTTTCTATGGCTTCTTTATAGGATTAGTACCCTACTTACCCAGTTACGGAGGATACGTTAGATACGCTATAGGAATCTTATTGTCAATAGTATTGGGAATATATGCGATAAAACATTTAAAAGCTTTTGTCAAAAGGAAGAAAGAAGAACTGCAATTATCCTCGACAGAACGGTCCAAGAAAATCAAAAATGAAGTTGCTGAGAAAGCATTAGAAAACCATATGTGCCCTAGTTGCGGGAAAGATTATTTAATAAATGAGATTTTTCAAAGCGGAAAACGGAAACACAGATCGGGTACGCTAAAAGTTACCACCTATTGTCGCCACTGCGGACTCCAACTTTTTAAAAATTGTAATACCTGTGATACTAAAAATTATGCACACTTACCACATTGCTATTCCTGTGGAGATAGCATACTAAATAAATAATAAAATTACACGAACATTAAAACACACAACAATGGAAAATCAAGTAAAAATTGAAACAGAAAAAAAGGAAAAAATTAAAGTAAAAGAAGCGTTTAATAATAAACCAACGGCAGCATTCATATCGGCATCTTGGGCATCTTTATTAATTGGAATGGTCTCTTTTTGTGTAGGACTATGGAATGCCACGATGGATCTTAATGAAAAGGGATACTACTTTACGGTGTTGTTATTTGGCTTATTTTCAGTGATTTCTGTTCAGAAAACGGTAAGGGATAAACTAGAAGGAATCCCAGTAACAGATATTTATTACGGCGTAAGTTGGTTTGTAACCATAGCTTCTATTTTACTGCTTGTTATTGGTTTATGGAATGCAAATTTAGAATTAAGTGAAAAAGGATTTTATGGAATTTCATTTTTCTTAAGTCTCTTTGCGTCTATTGCAGTACAGAAAAATACAAGGGATGTTAAGTTTATAGAACAAAAAGAAAAGTAGACAACAAAGCGCAATATTAAAGTGTTGCGCTTTGTTGTGTGGTGCGAGAAACCCGGTAGTAAGTAAAATGCTATCGGGTTTTACGGGTGCTCTTAAAAGCTGTACTAAATTGCTAACTCCTAAGATGGCATACGTTAAATATAATTTACGGTTTTATGAACATTTATTTGTAGGTAGTTTTGTAGTAAACGTTAAAAAGTAGGTTTTCTGTAAATATTTATAGTAGAATGGTAATGAATTATTTAACAAAGCATCACTCTCATCCTATTGATTAGGAACCATATAGTACTTATCTCAAAAGGGTAGTGTTTGTGAGAGTGATGCTTCTTTATAAAAAACGGATGGTTTAGCCATCCGTTTTTTTATACTATACAATTATGATTTAAAATGAGCCTTGAAAATTTGAATTATAGTGTGGACAGATGAAATATAAAATCAAAGCATAGCGCTAGCTACGGTTTTACTTTTATTGACGTATGGGTGCGATAGAAACAAATTTGTAGGTTTATTTTAAGTGATAACAGGTATTATATATTATCCGAAGTTGATAGTACAACTCTTAGAAACCCCAAACCATTTGAGTCGGTTGCGAGAAGCTGTTTTGTATACATAATCTCTAAACATTCTTGGTATGAATCCAATCAATGCCGCAACGCGTTTCCATTTTGGTATTTTAGCTACGATTTTTAAAAACCCATCAGAATGCGTGTGTATTCCTGTCTGATTTATAAGAATAACGGTGTCTAATCTATCTGTTGCTTTATTGTAATGTCTTAAAAGTTGTTGGCCTTTCGGTGATTGAAATGGGACAAAGTTAAAAGTAGCTGTAGGAGCAAACTTCATAAGCCAACCTATGACGCCATTGCATAAATTACATTCTCCATCAAATATGATGATGTCTTTCTTATTGTTAGTTTCCATAACTGTTTTATAATGCTTGAATTATGAGTATTGTGTCGGGATCATGATAGATTCATTACCAAATAATAAAAGAGATATTTATTAAACTTCATTTTGTAAGTACTTGACTGTTTGTGTCGACAGACTTTGATACATGACAAAAAATAAACCCATGAAAAAGATATTACTTATACTTGGCCTTGTTATAGCCACCGTTTTTAATGTACAAGCACAAGAAATAAATGCAGTCCCTTACAGTCCTGATATTAAGAAATTGCCTGATGGATGGCATAAATTCACCTTGCAAGGCGCTAGTTTTGATGTCGAAGTAACTTCTGGCCATCTGGTAAAAGGAAATGTTATCTGGTTTGATGGATCAACATATTCTGGAAATCTTACAGGCTCTGTAATTTCAGGTAGAGGAACGTATACGTGGCCAGATGGAACAAGATATGAAGGGTCTTTTAAAAATAATCAACGTCATGGAAAAGGATCTATGATCTTAGTCGATAAATCAAAGTGGAGTGGTAAGTGGAAGAAGAATAAGAAAAACGGAAAAGGAAAACAGTTTGATACCTCTGGAGAGATTGTTCAGCAAGGTGTTTGGGCAGAAAATGAATTTGTAGGTGCTAAAAAGAAATAATAACCTCATTTAAATTTTTATAAAAAAAAAGCCTTCTATCGCAAGATAGAAGGCTTTACTTATTTAGAATAGAGAGTCTATTCTTCTTCTTTTGTAAGGGTTACTTGCCATACGATACTAGAAGCTGCAGAATTTCCTTTTCCATAGGTTCCAGGATTTGATTCAAATGCTTCGATACCACCATAAATGTGACCAATAATCACCTCGCTATTTGTGTCAAAGGTTGCTTTTAGATCAATGATTTCTGTGTTTTCTAAAACAGTTTTGTTGTTTACTTGGTGAGGTGCTTGGGATAAAACATTACCCTCACTTTTAATTAAAATAGATTCAGCCCCATAAAAATTTGATGTCTTTCCAAATACATTATGAAGCGTATCTGCAATTTTACTTTGCATAGGTTGTTTTTTTACATCCATAGTAATATGTAATCCTGTATTTGAAAAGCCAGATAATGTACTTGAAGGCTTTCCATCACCTATACCTCCTAATAAAAAAGTATGTAATAAGTTACTGTCGTTGTCAAGTCCTACAAAATTACCACAAGCATATACATTAAAGTTATCTTGATTGTAGGCAGTATCATAGGTATATAATTTACTTCCTGTTGCCCAGTCTGGGTGTACATAAATAGCATCATTCCATGCCTGAAGGTCGTT
>JBLHOX010000226.1:0-5658 GCA_047623725.1 Dokdonia sp.
ATGGAACTTATCATTCATAATCTATCTAAAACCTATAGTAACGGCGTAAAAGCACTCAACGGAGTTTCTTTAGAAATTTCCAAAGGAATGTTTGGACTCTTAGGTCCTAATGGCGCAGGGAAATCAACTTTAATGCGTACCATCGCAACCCTACAAGAAGCCGACCAAGGCACCATTACCTTAGGTGATATCAATGTATTACAACAAAAAGATGCTGTACGACGTGTATTAGGATATTTACCACAGGAATTTGGTGTGTATCCAAAGATTTCTGCAGAAGTGTTACTGAATCACTTAGCAGTTCTTAAAGGAATCACTCATAAAAAAGAACGTAAAGAAATTGTAGAAGCCTTATTACATAAAACCAACTTGTATGAACATCGTAAAAAGAATCTTGGAGGTTATTCTGGAGGTATGAAACAACGTTTTGGGATCGCACAGGCATTACTTGCAAATCCTTCATTAATCATTGTAGATGAACCCACAGCAGGACTAGATCCAGCAGAACGGAATCGATTTTATAATCTATTGAGCGAACTCGGAGAGCAAGCAGTTGTGATTCTATCTACACATATTGTAGATGATGTAAAGGAGTTATGCACTGATATGGCGATTATTAATAGAGGAGAGGTATTGCTTAAAGGAAATCCTAGAGAAGCGATTACACAGTTAGAAGGTAAAGTCTATCGTAAAACGATTGAAAAACAAGCATTACAACACTACAAACAAGAGTATACCGTGATTGCAGATAAGTTTCTTTTAGGAAAACCTATCATTCATATTCTAAGTGATACCCATCCAGGAAACGGTTTTGAGTCTATTCAAACGGATCTAGAAGATGTATACTTCTCACAAATTTTTGGAGGTGTGAATACTCATTTTCCTAACTAAACCCTCTGTAATCATGCTTTTAGAAATATTTAAATTTGAACTTAGTTATAGAGCCAAACGTGCAGACACGTATATCTACTTTGTGGTTTTATTTTTATTCTCCATACTTGCTATAGACTTTCTATATGAAGGCCAACTAGATCCTCTTAAAAGGAATGCACCGCTAGTCATTGCTAGAACCATGGGTATTATCTCAGCGCTTTTTATGATGATTACGTCTATGATTATGGGCGTTGCCATCTTACGAGATTTTGATCATGGAATGGAATCTCTCATGTTTATAAACCCATTAAAGAAACACCATTATTTGGGTGGGCGTTTTTTAGGATCATTTGTCGTCTTACTTCTTATATTTTGCGCCGTACCACTAGGAATGATGATAGGTGACTTTATGCCTTGGCATGAAGAAAGCTCGTTACTCCCTTTTAATGCATGGCATTATATACACCCCTTTTTATCTATGATGATCCCTACCTTATTTTTTGGAGGTGCTATTTTCTTTGTAAGTGGCACGTTGAGCCGTAAACTCATTGTGGTGTACACACAGGGTATTTTATTTTTAATGATTTATTTGGTTACTATACAATTGGGTAAAGGGAATCATCTTTCTGCAGTAGCCATTCTAGACCCTTTTACGTTTCAAGGCATTAGTATTCTATCTCAATACTGGACCATTCCTGAGAAAAATAGTATCATGGTTTCTCTTGAAGGCGTTTTGTTATACAATCGATTGATTTGGATAGGAATAGGAGTGACTACGTTATTCTTTGGGTATGTTCGTTTTCGTTTTGTAGTCGTGAGAGATCGTATGCGTAAAAAGAAGAACGATATTTTAGAAATTCAAAATTTTTCTGAAACGCCTACAACTATTTTAATGCCTACCATGAGACAGTACACAGGATTAAAAGCATCGTTTGCCTCGGTACGACATCATGCTGTATTTTACTTTAGATCTATTCTCAAGGAAGTCTCTTTTTGGGCCATTGTGATTTGCGCTATGGCGATCATATTGGTAACGTCTATCAATTTGGGAACTGCTTTTGGTGTAGATAGTTATCCAACTACCTATATCATTATAGGTGAGCTTATTGAGAATACGGTTATTTTCTTTTTATTGATTATTCTTTTCTATTCCGGAGAATTGATTTGGAAAGAAAGAGATCAGAAAATACACCCTATTTATGATGCATTACCGATTTCAGATTCCGTAAACATCACAAGTAAGTTTATAGGGCTTCTGCTTACGGTAACGACTTTAATCGCAGCTATGATTATTGCAGGCATCGTATTTCAAACCTCTAGAGGCTATTACAACTATGAGTTAGATGTATACTTTACAGGCTTTTTTGTAGAGATATTTCCATTCTTGTTTTTACTATCTATCGTTAGCTTCTTTTTTCAAATTGTTGTGAATCATAAATTTATAGCACATATCGTGACGGCAATTGTTGTACTTGCCATCACGATTCCTTTAAAGATAAAAGGATTGGATCATGGTTTATATACGTTTGGAGGAAGTGATCTAGGTGGATATTCTGATATGAATGGCTATGGGCATTTCTTAACACCTTATCTCTGGTTAAAGACCTATTGGGTAGCTTTTGCTGGTTTATTGCTTATAAGTGCTATAATCATCTCTGTACGTGGTACAAAAGTCTCCTTTTTACAACGAATGAAGCAAGGAAAGATGCGTTTTACAAAACCACTACAAAAAGTAAGTCTTGTCTTGATGATTATCTTTATAGCATCTGGAAGCTATATATTTTATAATACAAACATTCTTAATACCTATATACTTCCTTCTACAGAGAATACGTATAGAGCAAGTTATGAGAAAGTACTCAAACAATTTGAGTACTTACCACAACCTAAAATAGTAGACGTGAACCTTACTGTCGAATTATACCCTTCTAAACGAAGTTATACGGCTGAAGGTTATTTTGTACTTACTAATACACATGATCTTCCCATCACAGAAATCCATATACAGAAATTACCTAGCGAAGATATTAGGTATGAATACCTAAGGTTTGATACAGAATCCACTACTAATTTGAAGTATGAACAATTTGAATATGTTATTTTTAAATTGGAGACTCCCTTACAGCCAGGGGAATCAACACATTTCAATTTTAAACAAGTATTTGCTCCTAAGGGATTTACGGAAAGTAAAGAGAATAATATTATCCATAATGGCACCTTTTTTAACAATTTTCATTTTCCTACGATAGGATATATGGACGATTTAGAACTAGAAGATCCAGATG
This sequence comes from Dokdonia sp., assembly GCA_047623725.1. Classification (GTDB taxonomy): domain Bacteria; phylum Bacteroidota; class Bacteroidia; order Flavobacteriales; family Flavobacteriaceae; genus Dokdonia. The sequence continues at coordinate 3,159 of JBLHOX010000226.1, forward strand.
AGCGTACAAAGCAAGGGCTGGAACCTCACAACGGTCGTGCATTGATCGATGATCCATTAGCAGTACTTTCTGGAGGAGCTAATGGAGATGGCGAAGAGATTAACTTTGAAATGGTGATGGGAACCGAGGCAGATCAAATTGCCGTGTCGCCAGGAGCTTTACAAAAAGAATGGACTGCAAATGACCGTCAGTATTTTCAATATAAGATGAGTAGTCCGATGTCTAATTTTTATGCTATGCTATCTGCTCGATATGAGATTGCAAAAGACCAATGGATTGCTTCAGGCAATACGACATCGAGCCTTGTAGATCTTGAGATTTACTACCATAAAGGACATGACTATAATCTAGACCGAATGATGCAGGGAATGAAAAAGTCTTTAGACTACTATAGTGAAGCATTTAGTCCCTATCAATACGAGCAAATGCGTATTGTAGAAGTGCCTAATTACCGTAAGCGAGCACAGTCTTTCCCAACAACAGTTCCTTTTTCAGAAAGCATAGGGTTTATCCTTGATATCGATGATGAAGAAGATGTAGATATGGCCTTTTTTGTGACGGCTCATGAGCTTGCACATCAATGGTGGGGACATCAGGTAAATCCAGCCAATGTACAAGGAAAAGCATTGATCGCCGAATCTCTTGCGCAATATGCGGCACTTATGGTATTTAAAAAAGAATTTTCAGAAGCTAAAGTACAACAGCTATTAGATAGAGAAAGAGATCGTTATTTAAAAGGGCGTACATTGGAAGAAGTACAAGAAATGCCCTTACATCTAGTCGATAGAAATCAAGACTATATACACTACGGAAAAGGCATTGTTAATCTGTATGCATTTCAAGACTACATCTCAGAAGATAGTGTAAATGTTGCTTTACAACGTTTTATAAAAGATTGGAATAGTTTTGATGGGCTTAAAAAAATGCAGACAGATCGATATCCTATCACAACAGATTTAATAGGCTATTTTAAAGAAGTGACACCAGATAGCTTAAAGTATACGATTACGGATTTATTTGAAACAGTCACCTTGTATGAAAACAACATGGTAGAAGCTTCGTATGAGCAGCTTCCTAATCATCAATATAAAGTACATCTAGAGGTCAATGCATCCAAATATCGTGTAGATACAGAAGGAGTAGAGCAACAAATTCCTATTCAGGATTGGATAGACATCGGAGTGTATGCAGAAGATGGCAACAAATTACTATATCTCAAGAAGCATAAGATTACAAAACAGAAAACCACATTGGATATCATTCTAGATCAGAAACCATTTACAGCAGGAATAGACCCCATGTTGAAACTTATGGATAGAGATGGGGAAGATAATGTGACGCTACTTGAAGAGAAGTAATAATATGCATAAAATAGTGTAAATGAGTACGCTTTCGCGAAAGCGTACTCATGTTTTTTATAAAATGTATACCGTACTTTTTCTGTAGTACAAGAAGTACTACAGAATTAAATAAGAGTCATAAAGAGGCTAGATACATTTAGACGTAAATGTATCTAGCCTCTTATTAATCTATAGAATTCCTCGAGGTTCTACCTCGGGGTCAAAGAGGAAAGTTTGAAAACGGATAGTTTTCATAAAACTAAAAATAAGTTTTTTCCGCTTGATACCTCGATGGCTCTGCCTCGGGGTAGTTCATTTCCCTATGCAATCATTAACAGGCAACGCAACGTCCATTTATACATACTTCGGGTGCGGGACATTCTCCAAATGGAGTACACTGTCTTCCAGCTCCTCCATTGATAACAACTTGCTCCTTTTTTTTAAGTTCTTGAGCTCCTTTTAGATTTAAAATGTGTGTTAACATACTATTAGAATTTAAAGATTATGAATCGTGTGATCATTTTAAGACACTCACAGTATATGTCTTTCCTTGCAAGAATTTTTATGGCATTATTACTTTCTTTTATATCTATAATGCTTTATTTTTTAGAAGAGATTTGGTGTATATTTTATCACCAATTTTGATATTATAGAAGTATCGTACCAATACTGAATACTAGTAGCACGAAAAATGTGATACTTTTCTTATAAGAAAGTTTAAGGTGAACTCAAATATACAGATCAGTTTACGATCTTTTAAAAGCAAGAAAGTCAAATTTATAAATTTGATAAAATTAACATATCATTTGATTATAAGATTGTTATGTATGAAGGTGGAAATTGTTTGATAGTAGGGGTGCTATACTGAAATGATAAAACATATTTATTTATAGCTAGTTCTCAAATGATTAACAATTTGGTCTTATGTCTTAGTCGGACACGACTCATTCTTTTTATAAAATATATAGTTACTTTTGAAATCAGATATGAATTTTCAAGATCAGCTATTATTTTTCTTTAGTGCTTTAGGCGCTTTTAATCTATAGAATTCCTCGAGGTTCTACCTCGGGGTCAAAGAGGAAAGTTTGAAAACGGATAGTTTTCATAAAACTAAAAATAAGTTTTTTCCGCTTGATACCTCGATGGCTCTGCCTCGGGGT
>JBLHOX010000227.1:0-5658 GCA_047623725.1 Dokdonia sp.
TCGTATGTTCCTATTGAAAAGTTAAATAAACTAACACAACAAAACCATCAAGGAGCTATAGCAAATATATCTGTTGTTAGGTTTCATGATTTTGAAGATCTTGTTAATCGCACTATAGAATCTGGGGTAACTCCCCTATTTATTTTATTAGATCAACTATCTGATGTTCGCAATTTTGGTGCTATTATACGTACTGCAGAATGTACTGGAGCACATGGCATCATCATTCCAAAAAAAGGAGGCGCACCTCTTAATGCTGTAGCTATAAAAACATCTGCAGGTGCTGCGTTTAATATTCCTATTGCAAAAGTAGATCATATTAAAGATGCTATCTATTATCTTCAAGGTTCAGGTGTAAAAGTTGTTGCCGCAACAGAAAAAACAGAAAACTCTTTATATACTATAGATTTTAAAGAATCTACGGCTCTTGTGATGGGTAGAGAAGACAGCGGTGTCTCTTCTGGTGTTCTTAAAATTGTAGATGAAAAAGCAAAACTCCCTTTGATGGGCTCTATTGCATCTTTAAATGTATCTGTAGCTTGTGGTGCTTTTTTATATGAAGTGGTAAGACAACGACTTTCATAACTTATGATTCAGCGTTGGAATCCTTTTCTTTATATATGTAATTAATGATTGGTTCCTCCTCTATTTCTTCTATTTCTTCTTCCGCTATTTCTATAAAATTACCATCCTTGTCAAACTGACGCATAAAAGGATCATCATCTTCATTATAATCTTCTGCTTCCCAATTATATTTAGGAGGCTTGGCTACGCTTTCGCGAAAGCAAAAACCCAGTATTGCACCAGATATAAATCCAGCTAAATGTCCTTCCCAAGAAACTTTCTCATCTACCGGTAATGTTCCCCAAATCAAACCGCCATACAAGAAAACAATAAGTAAAGAAAGCGCAATAAGCCTATAATGCTTTGCTCTTATTCCTTTAAAGAATAAAAAGGAAACAAGACCATATATTACCCCACTCATACCTATGTGATACGCAGGACGTCCAATGAGCCAAGTACCAATACCACTTAAAACAATAATCAAAAAAAATACACGCCAAGCAATTTTTTGATAAAAGTAAAAAAGTGCTGTACTTAACACAAATAAAGGAATTGTGTTATGCCATAAATGTGATAAGCTTCCATGAATAAAAGGGGAAAAGAAAACACCTCGTAAACCAAGAGCCGTTTGCGGTTTTACTCCATAGGGAGTGAAATTTACTCCAAAACGTATCTCAATCCAGTATATGGTCCAAATAAGCAAGACAAAGCCAACAGGGTATAAGATGACCCCATTATAAAATTGGAAAGTGGAAGGCTTTGCATTCATATTTTACTAAGAGCAAAGAACTAGCCAAATATAATAATACCGTAATATTGTCATTCTCATCACATATAATACCTATTTTTATGATATGAATACACCGCTAGCAGAACGTTTACGTCCAAAAAAATTGGAAGACTACTTAAGTCAACTTCATTTAGTTGGAGAAAAAGGTTCTTTGCGTCAAGCCCTTAATGCAGGCGTTATTCCTTCTCTTATTCTATGGGGACCTCCAGGTATAGGGAAAACAACATTAGCAACTATTATTTCTAATGAATCTAAACGACCTTTTTATACGTTAAGCGCCATTAATAGTGGAGTAAAAGACATTAGAGAAGTTATTGACAAAGCAAAACAAAGCGGAGGTTTGTTTACGCAAAGGAATCCTATTTTATTTATAGACGAGATCCATCGTTTTAGCAAATCACAACAAGATTCTTTACTAGGTGCTGTAGAAAAAGGATGGGTTACATTGATAGGTGCAACTACAGAGAATCCAAGTTTTGAAGTGATTCCTGCCCTTTTGTCGCGATGTCAAGTATATATTCTTAAACCTTTTGGAAAAGAGGATCTAGTGCTGTTATTAAAACGAGCTATGGAAGAAGATAGCGTTATTAAAAATAAAAAAATAAAACTTAAGGAAACAGAAGCATTATTAAGATTAAGTGGCGGTGACGCTCGTAAGTTGCTTAATATTTTTGAACTTATCGTAACAACAGAACCAGGTGACAAGGTGACGATCACCAATGAGCTTGTGATGTCAAAAATTCAAAAAAACACCGTTCTTTACGATAAAACAGGAGAGCAACATTATGATATTATTTCAGCCTTTATAAAATCGATACGTGGTAGCGATCCAAATGCTGCTGTGTATTGGCTCGCTAGAATGATTGAAGGTGGAGAAGATGTAAAATTTATTGCTCGCAGATTAATTATTGCTGCATCAGAAGATATAGGAAATGCAAATCCAACAGCGCTAGTGGTAGCTAATAACTGTTTTCAAGCAGTGAATACCATTGGATATCCAGAAGCCAGAATTATCCTAAGCCAGTGTGTTACTTACCTAGCTAGTTCACCAAAAAGTAATGCTTCTTATATGGCTATTAAAAAAGCCCAGCAGCTTGTTAAAGAAACCGGTGATCTTAGTATTCCATTACACTTGCGTAATGCACCTACAAAATTAATGAAAGAGTTAGGTTATGGAGAAGAGTATAAATATTCTCACGACTATCCTGGTAATTTTGTACATCAAGAATTTTTACCAGAAGAGGTGACAAACACCAAATTATATGATCCAGGTTCTTCCGCAAGAGAGAAAGGACTTAGAGATTTTCTTAAAGTACGATGGAATGATAAATATGGCTATTAAACCCGCATTATGCATTAGAACTTTGCAATGAGGATGGAAATAGCAATAAAATATGACATTTTCTGAGTTTAAGCATAGCATCGCTATGGTTAAACTCAAAACCTGTACTCAGCTTGACTGGGTAACTAGCGTAGCGATATATTTTGCAGCTACTTCAATACGGAATAGATTTTCTAATGCATAATGCGGGTTAAGCCTATTTAAAGCTCAGTACCTTAACAGTACCATCATTTACACCTACAAGTACTATTTCTTTCTGTAATGCTTTGTGAGTAACTTCTAGAAGACTCTTAGCATTCCCTTCCACATACAATCCTGACTGCATAGCAGATAATACAGTATATCCATCTTTTTGATTAGATAGTAATACAACGCCATTTCCAGCATCATAACGCGGTGTTTCTACTTCGGTTTCGTATATATTACCGATAACAATAGCATCTTCATACCCATCATTATTAATATCCCGAGTAATTACACTTAATATCGGAGCCGTCTGCACGCTAGATGGCAATACGGAAACATCAAACGTACCATTGCCTTTATTGATTAATAATTTTGAAGAAAAAGTAGTGACTTCTTTTTGATAGGCAGTCTCTAACTTTTCTCCATAAATATCTTTTAAAGTAGCATTTGCAAAAGCATTATAGGTTTCAAACTTTTCTGAGATAAAAGGCATTTGTTGCGTAGAACATTCTTTTCCTCTAGCGGGCACATAATTACCATTGTAATTATTGCTCAAGACTAAGTCAAATGTTCCATTGTCATCAAAATCTGAAGCAAACACTTTAAAGGGTGTTTTTTGAGAAGCTTTGTATTTTACATTATCCCCTATATTTCCAACAATGTAATCAGGAAGACCATCTTTATTAATATCTGTTTCTTTAATGGTAAACCACCATCCTTTTTCTGTATCAAGCCCCATTTCTTTTGAAACATCTGTAAATACACCTTTATCATTTTTAAAAACCCCGATATGTGACCACTCACCTACCACCATAAAATCGTCATCTCCATCGGCATCATAATCTGTAGCAATCACTTTATTTACAATTCCAAAATCTTTTAATTCTGGAGCTACTTGCGCTGTTACATTTGTAAAAACCCCTCCATTATTCTGATAGATTTGAGAAGGAGCACTTACAGGGAAATGTTGTGGTTCAATTCGATTTCCTATGATGATATCAAGATCTCCATCAGTATCATAATCTATAGTCGCTATAGATTTACTTGAGACAAACCCTGTAGTTTCACCTACATCAAAAGGGGTTTGGGCAAATATTCCTTTACCATCATTTTGATAATATCTATTCTTATATTCTGGAGCATTAGATGCAAACTCATTACCGCCACTCACAACAATCAAATCTAAATCTTGATCACCATCGGCATCAAACAGGATAGATTCCATATCTTCCTGAACAGCATCTGCTTCAAAAGCCGTTTGTTTCGATTTTTTAAACCCCGTTGTCGTTTGAACAAATAATTGTCCCGCTTGTCCTGAAGCGCCTCCTATATACACATCTTCCAATCCATCTCCGTTTACATCTCCTTTTGCCATACTAGGGCCTAAACTAGATTGTTTGTAAGGCAGTAAAATTTCTTTAGCAAAATCATCATAGGTATTTTCCTTATGAATAAAATCGAGTCCGAAAGTTGTTTCCGCTTTCGCGAAAGCGTACTCAGCAGCTGTATCTGTTTTAAATATAGGATCACCCGTAGCCGTTGCCTTATCTTCTACAAATACCAAAGTTATATTTGCCCCTATATTTGTACGTTCTTCCTTTTTACCAGAGAGCCATTGTACGGTTATTTTATCTATGTTTTTAATATCACCTAATCCAAAATGTGCTATATTTTCTGTAGCAGATAGATATCCTTTAGCTCTTTTAGATTCATACACCTGCGTTTGATCTCCGTACGCTATCGTTACTTTGGCAAAGGTTTCTGAGGTAGCACCTTCTAGAGCAACTCGCAGATAGTTCCCTACCTCCTTTTCTATACTTGTATTTTTAAACAAGAAAGCCTCATCATCAATATTACTTACGATCAACTCTAAATCACCGTCATTATCCAAATCAGCATAGGCACCTCCGTTGGAGTAAGACGCCACTGCTAATCCCCATTGATATCCTTTACTCTTAAATTGAAGATGACCATTATTATGAAACATAATGTTGCTCAATTTTTCGGTAGGCATCGCATCGTATAATTTCTGCTTTACATCTAGCGGCACGTTTCCTCCAAACGCTTTTTGTGTATCTCGCACTTGATTTTGAATATCATTATCTAGCGCATATCTTCTATAACCATTGGTTACATATACATCACGATGAGAATCATTATCCAGATCGGCGATGAGTCCTGCCCAACTCCAATCCGTTTTTGCCATTTTTGCCTGATGCACTGCATTATTAAAATGATTTCCTCCCATGTTTAATTGCAATGAATTAAACATATATTGATATTGAAATCCAAAATCATCTACCAGCATAGAGAATCGATCTACATCCATACTCGCCATTAATGTTTTGGAGCGTACATGGTCACTAGCTGCCATATCCAACACAAAAATATCCTGAAGATTATCATTATTAATATCGGCTATATCAACGCCCATCCCGAAGAAAGAAACTTGTTTTGTGTATTCTTTTATACGGTCTGTAAATGTGCCATTTTTGTTATTGATATACATCACATCTGGCACATAATAATCGTTGGCGATATAAATATCAAGCCATCCATCATTATTGATATCACTTACGACAATTCCTAATCCGAATGCAGCTTTAAGGAGTCCTGCTTTCTTTGTTATTTTAGTGTAAGCGTTGCCCGTATTTTCATAAAACTGCACACTACTTTTTTCTAAGTTTTTACCTAAATCCATGGTGGCAAAAAAGCGCTGCGGATCTAGCCCATAAAATTCATTTTCATTAGATACTACGCAATCAAGATCGCCGTC
>JBLHOX010000228.1:0-5635 GCA_047623725.1 Dokdonia sp.
TACCATAATAGACCCCGTTCCTACAAGACCAAGGGCTTGCATAAAAGAACGCCTACTCCATGTAGAGTGCTCTTCATCGTGATGATGATCGGTGATTTTTGCAGAAGGGCTTGTATGTGATTTTTGGCCTTTCTTTTGTGTTTTATTTTTTGAGTCGTGGTCGTGATTACACATAATACAGGCTATTTAAGTTGAAATTCAGGTATTCTAATCATATGAAACAAGAGCAGGAGTACTTGATAAGGAGCAGACTCCCAAGTGAGATTCCAGAGTCCATCGTCATAATAATTATCAGGGATTTCCCATCTAAAGACAGTAATTGCAATTTCATAATCTGCCTCTGTATGTAGTGGTCTAGACATCAAAAAGTCTATAATAGATCGGGTGATAAGCGCTGGATTATTACTGTTACCAGACATATTGATGGCAAAACCCCGAAACTGCTCTTCGTCAAAATTCCAGTTATTATAGAGTAAGATTTTAATTCCTTCCCATCGCCCAGCCAGAGTACTACTGTTTATCCAGTCACGATTGCGCTGCCATCCTGCTACATCTACCGGGTGAAAAATATTTTGTCCTGTAATCTCATTAAGGTATATGATAAAATTACTAAACTGATTATCCGTATTATCATATTGAAAACCTGTTTCTCTTATAAAGGTCGTTGTGAGATCATACGGGCTTTTTATAACGAGTCCTGCGGCATCAATATCAAAAAAGTGTTCGCTTTTAAATAATTGCTCTAGTACAGGAGCTATCTCAAAATCGTTGGCAAGAAATGTAGCTGCCATTGCATTTACAATGTCCTGATTGGTATTTGGGCTTACAAAGTAATTATAAAGCTTTTCACATATAAAAGGAGCGATCAAATCGGCTTTTTGCTCAAAAAGAATATCAATCACATCATCATACCCCCAAGATCCTTCTTGTTCAAAAATAGTTTTCACAGAATCATCAAACGTAGAATTGTTAAAATAAATAGCGTCTCCAGGCACATCAGAATGATTATAGCCGGTCAGTGCTCTTGAGGTTTCTTCTATATCTGTTTGTGTGTATCCGTTATTGAGTCCCAGTGTAAAAAGCTCATAGAGTTCACGAGCATAGTTTTCGTTAGGACTATTATTTGTGTTTTCAAACCCATTTAAGAAAAGTAACATCGCAGAAGAGGATCCAACGGCTCTTACAAAATCTCTAAAGTTTCCTAAAGCATGTGTATGCATCAAGTCCCAATATTGGTATAAGTAAGGCGCGTAAAAATAGGCTTCTATCTGCGTCACAAAATGATTAAACCAGAAAAAAGCCAACCGATTTTTCAGATTTCCATTGATAAACTCAATAGAGGTTTGACCATACCACTCATTAATCTGAGCCATATTTTCTTCATTAAAATCAGTGTAATTATTAATATTCCAGAATCCCCATTCGGGTTGTGGAGGATTAGACGTATTTATAGCTTCTTGGATAAGCGTGTCTATGAGTTCACTAGAGGTGCCTAGAATTCCAATATTTAGTGTCGCATCCGTAGCACCATAGTTGAGCCTTCTATAGACATGTTTTACCTTTTGGATATCCCAAGGATTTGTATCTTCAGGGACATAAGGAGCAATGGAAGCAAGGTTACAAGAAGTAAAAATTTCCATAATATGTAGGGTTTGGTTACATTAAAAGTATATAAAACGTTATAAACAAACAATTTATTAACTTTTGACTATTCAAAAACGAAAAAGTTTAATTGTTTAGTATATTGAGACGAGTAAAACAATAGTATGGTTACACCTCCTGCATTAATATACGGCGACAAAGTCGGTTTGGTCGCTACGGCACGTAAAATTTCGCTAGAAGAACTTGAAGACGGCATCCAACTTATTAAAAGTTGGGGATTGGTTCCTGTGATTGGAAAAACGATTGGCGCATCAGATCACCAGTACGCTGGGACAGATTTTGAGCGCGCTCAAGACTTCCAAGAAATGCTAGATAATCCTGAGATAAAAGCCATTTGGTGTGCCCGAGGGGGGTATGGATCTGTGCGTATGATTGATCAACTTGATTTTTACAAATTTGTAAAATACCCTAAGTGGATTGTAGGATATTCGGATGTAACGGTATTTCACAATCATTTGCATAAGATAGGATTCAAAACCATTCACGGGACGATGCCTGTGAGTGTGAAGGATAATACCGCTTTCGCGAAAGCGTCTTTAAAAAAATCCCTCTTTGGAGAACAGCCTAATATTCAGTACGAGACGTCACATGCACTAAATAGATTGGGGACATCTAAAGGAACGTTGGTCGGTGGAAATCTATCCATGCTCTATTCTATGTGCGGAAGCAATTCTGCTCTAGATACCGAAGGAAAAATTCTTTTTATAGAAGATCTAGATGAATATCTCTATCATATGGATCGTATGGTGATGAATTTGAAACGTAATAAAATGTTAGACAACCTTGCAGGACTTCTTGTGGGCGGGATGACCAAAATGCATGATAATCGCATTCCTTTTGGAAAGACTGCACAAGAAATCGTTATTGATGCAATAGGCGAATGTGACTATCCCGTAGCTTTTGATTTTCCGGCGGGTCACGTAGATGATAATCGCGCACTCATTATGGGCGCAGAAATTGAACTAGAAGTTACCAATCAAAAAACAACACTTACCTATGTATAGACTTGTATTGATATGCTTATTGCTTTGTATGGGGTGTCAGGAAAAAGAGCCCTGCGATTATATAGAAGACTATTATCAAGATGTATATGAAGCTGAGTTGGCGTATTGGGAAAAAGACTATCAGAAAGCGTACGATGTATTAAAACAAGTCAAATCCCGTTGCGGACTCTTAAATCAGTCGCTCATCAGAGAGCCTGAAATGATGGCTAAACTAAGCATTAAAGTAGGCAAACCACAGGCAGCATTTCCTTATATAGAGCGTATGCTTAAAGAAGGAATGTCTTTTAACTCATTTGTAAATAATGATACTTACAACATCCTTCATGAGTATGAAGAGTGGCGTTATCTAGAAAGAAACGCAGCTCGGTTAGCCACTGAATCTAATGATGGAGTCAATAAAGAACTGCGAGAAGAGATTATTGCCATGAATGACTTAGATCAAAAAGTGCTTCAAGCTCCTGTAGATGATGATGAAATTCGTCAAGTGAATACTACTCATAAGAAACGAATAAAGGAGATTTTTGCAGCATATGGATACCCACATGCAGGACTTATTGGAAAACCTACAATGGGAGAACGTACAGAGATAAAGGTTTTATTAATGCATTTTTTAGAACCTGAATACTTTTCTCCATTATTAATTGAGAGTACTAGAAAAGGGATTGCACCTCCAGGATATGTAGGCTATATTGTAGATAGAAAAGACCTAGCAGAAAGAGATAGCTTTACGTATGGTATATATGATAATGTAAACGCTTCTCAAATAAAAGATTTTAAAAACCTAGATAAACGACGCATTTCAGTAGGGTTGCCTCCGTGGAGGTTAAAAAAGAAGGTTGATTCTTTGCGAAGTGCTTATACCAATTATAATTTAAAATCGGATTAAAATAATTTGAATTTTGGTGTGTCTAGATGAAATAGAAAATCAAATCATAGCTTTAGTTACGGTTTTATTTTATATTGAAATTTGAATGCAACAGAAACAAATTATTCATCTTATTTTTTGTTTTAATTGGTATAACAACTAAAAAGATTTCTGCCTTCGCGGAAATTAAAATAAATTTTAAATGACACACAACGAGCTAGGCGAATGGGGAGAAGAATATGCAACTTTGTATCTTATAAAACAAGGATATACCATCTTGGATCGCAATTGGTTTTACAATAAAGCAGAACTGGATATTGTATGTCAAAAAGAAAAAGGGGTTCTCGTTGTGGTTGAGGTCAAAACCAGAAACTCAGAATTTTTTGGAGATCCGCAGAGTTTTGTAACCCAAGCTAAAATCAAGAATATCGTAAAGGTGACTAATGAGTATGTCATCTCAAAAGACCTTGATGTAGAAGTGCGTTTTGATATCATAGGCGTGCTCAAAAACTCAAAACAAGAAGCATTAACACATTTTGAAGATGCTTTTTATCATTTTTAATTTAAAAGCTCTCAAAGAGTACACCTTAACCAAGGTATTTGTTTAGTCAGTTTATGTATTAACAAACTAAACAATTAAAAAATGAAAAAACACGTAACGCTTTATGCATGGATGGTATGTCTATGCTTATTTATTTGTAGCTGTAGCTCAGATGATGGTAATGAGCCAGTACAAATGGAAGAAGATCTTGTAGAAGAAACATTTGCGGGAGACTATAGAGGTACTTGGAATTCTACAACACCTACCGCAACCTTTACAGATTTTGGAATCTCGGCAAGATTTGTTGTCAGCGCAGTAAATCCAAATCGTATAGATGCCCAATTTTTTGCAACGTCAAATTATACTTCATGCTGTAGTACAAACGTAAATGACGGAACCATGATTATAAATCTTGATGGTACGACGATCACCTCTTTTGCCTTTACAGACACTATTGTAGATTGTGAAGGAACTTTTTCTGGTGATGGAGTCATAAATGCAAGCGGAACCTTTGTTATTGATTTTACAGGCAATGACTGTGATGGGAGTCACGTAGGTCAGCTTGCATTTACAAAGCAATAATATCCTAAACCCAGATTGTGCAATAGATTTTCTATGATATCATCTGGGTTAAAATAGATGTATTATTTTAAGAAGTTAGATGATTTATGGTACGCTTTCGCGAAAGCGTATAAAGCACATACACAATTATATATCGTGTGATTGTACCCATACGGACTTATAGTTTTGTTAAGAAGAAAGGTTAGTTATCTATGATTACTTACTTTTCTGACTTTAAATTATTAGTTGGTTTTTATGTATATCAAATTGTTTTTATTGATTATTTGTAGCCTGTGTGTACAACCTCTTTTTTCTCAAGAAAATGAAGCGGTAGATTTTGATAAGAAGTATCATCAAGATAGTATCAAACAGTGGACAAGGAATACACTAGACGAGATGCAAAAAGGACATCCAGGGTTTTATTGGTATACATCAAAAGAGCGTTTTGATGTGATTATTGATTCTACATTGCAAACGGTTAAAGATTCTCTTACTACGCTAGATTTTTATAGAAAAGTAAAACCGCTTATTGCGCAAATAGGATGTTTACATACAGGCATTGTCCTTCCAGAATCTTATGAAAAGGCTATGGAGGAAACAGCAACGCATATTCCATTAGAAATTTTTATAGATGAAAACAGAAAGGTATTTATCACAAAAAATCATTCTAAAAACGAAGCTATTCCTGTAAAAGGCGAACTCCTTTTTATTAATGGAAAACCGATTACTTCGATTATAAATACGTTAGTAAAAGCGATTCCTTCAGATGGGTATAATGAGACAGAAAAGGTGCTGGCACTCAATCTTCGATTTCCGTTTTGGTATCAGAGTATGATTGAAATGACAGAAACATTTACAGTTAAAATGGCATCAGAAAACACAGCACAAGAATATAAAATAAAAGGAATTACTCCAGAGGTTTTTCCTTCGTATGAAAAACTTGCTTCAACAAATAAAGAGCAACTCTCTTTTGAAATTAAAGACACTATCGGGGTCTTAAAA
>JBLHOX010000229.1:0-5633 GCA_047623725.1 Dokdonia sp.
TCTGATGAGTCTTTATTCTTACACGAAGCGATTCCTGGTCATCACTTTCAAATTTCGCTTACCCAAGAGAGTACCGAGTTGCCTCAATTCAGAAAAACATTATGGTATAGTGCTTATGGTGAAGGTTGGGCATTATACACAGAATCCTTAGGATCAGAATTAGGCTTGTATACAGATCCTTATCAACTTTTTGGAATGTTGGGTGCAGAAATGCATCGTGCCGTTAGACTTGTGGTTGATACAGGAATTCACACCAAAGGCTGGAGCAGAGAAAAAGCAATTACCTATTGCCTGAATAATGAAGCCGAAAGCGAAGCTGGCATCACCTCAGAAATTGAGCGTTATATGGCAAATCCTGGGCAAGCACTATCTTATAAAATAGGGCAGTTAAAAATTCGTGAACTTAGAGCTAAAGCAACAGAAGCTTTGGGTGATACATTTGACATTAAAGAGTTTCATAAAGAAGTACTTGAAACGGGATGTATCCCTTTAGCACTTCTTGAAACTAAGATTAATACGTGGATTACTAGTAAAAAGTAAGGGTACGCTTTCGCGAAAGCGTATAACCAGTTTTACAAAACAATACCAATTATAACAATCAATTTTTAATAATGCGTCTCACTGTAGACGCATTATTTTTTTGATCTGTTAATTGCAGGAAATAGATTCCAGATTTTAACTCGCTTACGTCAATGGTGGCTGTATTTTGTATTGAAATATCTTTATAAATTAACTTTCCTTGCATATCATATATAACTCCAGTAACATTAGGAGATAGCGTTTTTATGGTAAGAATATCTTGAACTGGATTTGGATACACGGCTATAGCAGACAACTCACTATCATCGACACCTAGTGTAGCAGATCTGAATTCGCCTCCTTCTGGTGTGAGATAAAAAACATCAAAAGGCTGTCCATCATTATTAACTTGCGGGTCTTGAAAACCAGAAAGCAACATGAGAATAGCTTGATTTTCTAGATCTACACTTTCAGAGGGTAATTCAAAACTGAAATTAAATTCAAAATCAGAAAGCAAATCTCCACCTATATTTCCCCCGTAATCACCAATCTCAATACCTATACCCACTTGACTACTCCACACAGAGTATGTAAAATCATTATCATCAGAATAGTCTGAAAATGAAAGCAACCTCCCTAACCGTAAAGGAGCTGCCAGTATCTGAGTCCCCTGAACATCTAGTGTATGGTCAAACCCTATAGCACCGTGATGTACCATGATATCTAAATCTAATTCAGAATCTGGATCGGATGCTTCCAATTGTGCGCCTTCATATACGTGTACTCCAAATGGCTCAACATCGGTATAGGCATCAGTATCTAGAATCCCATCCATAACTAAGTAATAGTTCTCTTGATCTGCAAATGGGAGATAATCATTATGTAAGAAACCTCCAGTAACCACATCTCTTATTGAGATAGTAACACCATCACTCTCGTCTAGAACCACAGGTATAAAAGAGGTTCCCGTTTTAAAACTTAAGTTATCGGCAACTAACATTCCGTTTGCAAACACATCTACTTCTTCTATAGAAGCATCTGGCGCATTATGAACAAATTGGATATTTGCAATTTTGTCTTCACTCAGTAACACAAAGTCTCCCCCTTCTGCTGTGAGATACCACGTATTAAAAGGTTCTCCATCATTATTATCTTCAGGGTTTCTAAATCCTGACAACAGCATCATAATTGCTTGCCCTTCCAATCCTAAATTCTCACTTGACAGAGGGAATCTATATGGGAAATAAAAATATTGAGGTACTGAGTAAGACTCACGTGCCACACATCCAATATCATCATTACTTACCCAATGGGAATATCCTGAAAATTCAGAGAAGTCTACTGGACTAGCAAATGATATTGGAGCGGCTAAAATTTGACACCCCTCTACCGTTAGTGTATTATCAAAACCCATAGCTCCATGTTGCACTATAACATCTAGATCTATCCCTTCGTCTATCTCTTCTGCTTCCAACCTTGCTCCTTCATATAAAAATAAATCAAACGGCTCAGCATCAACATAGCCATCTGCATTAAAAACACCATTTAAAACCACATAATAGTTTTCTTGATCTATCAACATACGTTCTCGAGACACAAAAACATCACTTTCATCTGTAGAATTTGTAATGGAAATCTGCGCCATATTCCCATCAAAAGGGACATCTAAAAAAGCAGAACCTGTTTTAAAAGCAAGATTATCTACGACAAGAATATCATCTACATATACATCAACTTCTGTAATAGAAATATCGGGAGCATTGTGGATAAATTGTATTTTAGCAATCTGGCTATACGAAATTTGAAAAATCATTAATAATAAGAAAAGTAGTTTTAGTTTCATATCTCAATAGGTCAATTAGTTATATAAATATACAATAATAATATGGCAAAAATACTCCTTTTAGGTTCTGGAGAACTTGGTAAAGAATTTGTAATCGCTGCACAACGCTTAGGACAAATAGTCATTGCTGTAGATAGCTATGCAAATGCACCCGCTATGCACGTTGCTCATGGGTTTGAAGTGATCAATATGCTAGATGGCGATGCCTTAGATCGTATTGTTGCAAAGCACCAGCCAGATTATATTGTACCAGAAATAGAAGCCATTCGTACGGAGCGTTTTTATGAGTATGAAAAGGAAGGATACACGGTAATCCCAAGCGCTAAAGCTGCTAATTATACCATGAATCGTAAATCTATACGTGACCTAGCGGCAAAAGAACTTGGTTTAAAAACGGCTCATTATAGGTATGCCGCTTCCGCGAAAGCGTTATCAGAAGCAGTACAAGTAATAGGAATGCCTTGTGTGGTAAAGCCACTCATGTCTTCTAGCGGAAAAGGTCAATCCACCATCAAAACCGAAGCAGATATACAAAAAGCATGGGACTATTCTCAAGAAGGATCCCGTGGAGATGTCGCCGAAGTGATTGTAGAAGGGTTTGTGAATTTTAAGTATGAAATCACACTCTTAACAGTTACCCAACGTGATGGAAAAACATTATTCTGCCCTCCTATAGGACACAGACAAGAACGAGGGGATTATCAGGAAAGTTGGCAACCAGCCACCATGCTATCTGAACATTTGCAGACAGCACAAGACATGGCAAAAAAAGTAACAAATGCTCTTGGAGGTTCAGGCTTATGGGGCGTTGAATTTTTTATAGCAGATGATGGTGTTTATTTTTCTGAGCTCTCACCAAGGCCTCACGATACAGGTATGGTTACCTTAGGTAATACTCAAAATTTTAATGAGTTTGAATTGCACTTACGCGCTATCTTAGGATTACCTATATCAGAAATTACTCAAGAACGTATAGGAGCTAGCGCCGTTATTCTGGCTAGTGAATATTCAGAGAGTCCAACTTTTGAAGGTATTGAACTTGTGGCAAGTGCTACAAAATCAGATTTTAGACTCTTTGGAAAACCAAGCTCAAGACCTTATAGACGAATGGGCGTTGTGGTTACCTATGATGGATTGAATGGAGATATAGAAGCTGTTACGGAAAGGGCTAAAGAATTAGCCTCTAAAGTGCGTGTTTTGAAATAAACAAGCCGTGTACCTAATATATACTATTACATATAGGCACTTAATTATTTTGTACCTTTAAGAGGTCATGCACTTATGAGAGTATATATATTCTATATCATTATTCCTCTATTATTTTTTTCTTGCTCTAGTGAAGAAAAAACTGATCAGATTGGAATTGGGTCTATAACTGGTACTGTAAAGCTATTTACATCCAGAGGAGGACATTCACCTAACGATAATATGCGAGTTAGTATAGAAGGAACATCTCCTCTTATTACCATTCTTACAGATCAGAATGGTAGTTATAGATTTGATAATTTACCATATGGCCGTTATGATTTACAATTTGAAAAAGAGGGTTTTGGAACGTTCATAAGAGGTAACATTTTACATCAACAGGAAGAAACCGCTATTGTAGCATTTGAAACATTAGGAGAAAAGTCAACTACGGAGATTAACCAACTACAACTTTTTGAAACAGACACAGGAATTACATTATCAATAGTAACTTCTCCTCCTGCACATACAGCAAACATACGGTATATACGTGTATTTTTCAATATAGGGAGTGAAGCTAGTAATCATATCTTTGGATATTTTACACCTATACTACAAGCCGAATTCACACCATTTATTCAGCATTACACGTTTGACGAGTTTGAAGATTTAGGATTCATTTCAGGAGCTACAATACACATAAAAGCTTATGGAGAATCTTTACTAAGTAATGAATATAATGATCCCAATAATGGAGATTTTATATTTCCAAATCTCAACTCCAATACTACATCTGGAGTATCTTTCATTATGCCTTAACCCCTAATCAAAGGGAGCGTACTACAACGTAGTAAGCCTTCTTGTTTTGCTATTTCTCTATAGGGAACTTCTTCTACGGTGATGTTATGAGATCGTAACCACGTATTTAAACGCGTGAAGTTTTTTTCAGAAATCACAACATCTGGAGCGATACTAAAAACATTACTATTCATATTATACATTTCTTCTTTAGAAATCTCAAAGACATTTTCTTTTCCAAATAGAGCAACTAACCACTCGTACTCTTCTTCTTTAAGGAAACCATTTTTATGAATGATCGCCTTATCGGTTCCTACAGGTTGAAAACAACAATCTAAGTGAAGAGCATTTTCTTTTGGATCTGTATTATGTTTACGTAGCTCAAAAGAAACTACCTTTTTTTTAGGAAATAATGCTGCTAGATATTCAACTGCTTCTTTATTGGTTCTTGCTGTAATGAAATCAGGATAATCATCTCCTGTATAAGTTCCCACAAAAATATACTCTCCCCAAGGCATGACATCACCTCCTTCTACATGAGCATCTTCTGGTAAACGAAATACATGCGTTGCAGGTATTTGACTTATAACATGTTGTATAGCATCTATTTCTCGCTCTCGATCTGGGAGTATGTTTGCTTTTATAAACTTATCATCAATCACAAATCCAATATCTCTAGAGAATATCTGATTATAATCTTGTAGTACAGTAGGTCTAAATACCTGTACATCATATTTTTCAAAAACAGACGCTACAGCTTCCATCTCGGCAATCATATCTTCTTCTACAGGGTAAGTTCCTGCTTGAATATGTTGCGCACTTTTAGGATCGTAAGCATCTTCTAATTCAGGAATAGGCCCACAACTTTCTGCAGTTCCTAAAATGACTGCACGTAACCGTGAAGTCTCATCATGTATGTGTAGTTTAAGCATAGGACTAAGATACTAATCTCCAAGTTTGATCACAAGAAATAAGAACAAACACATTAGGATGTTTTATACTATTTTATCTATAAATATATTGCTTGAATTTATTTTAGCGGAATCCAAACTTCTTCTGTTGCTTCTGGATGCATAGGCCCTAGATAGTCTGGAGACATATACTCAAAATGAGGGCGATGATCAAGTTGATGCTCTGATTTTGGCAACCATTCTTCATAAATATATTGTGCCATCTTATAAAACCCACTCGCTACTCCTTGATACTGAAATACAGCCCATTTTCCAGCAGGAATTGTTAGCACTTCCATTTCTTCAGGAACTTTTAACCTGTTTTGAACGGCTACACC
>JBLHOX010000230.1:0-5621 GCA_047623725.1 Dokdonia sp.
TGTTTCTTTTTTGAGCGGTTTTCAAAATATTCATTCTGTAACCATTTCCAAGTAAAACCACTTTGAAGTTCCCAAAAAGAAAATTTATTATTTCTTTCTTCTTCGGTTAGCTTTATTTCTTCTAAACTTCCCTCTTTTTTTAAGTAATTGAGAGCATTATATATCCTTATTTCATCTCCTTTAATAACAAAAATTACTGGAGAATTATCAAAAGACCAAACTTGTTTATGAATTTCCTTTTCTCTATTCTTATCTGTTTCATTGGTTAAGTCAAAGAATAAGATTAAGGGTTGCTTGTTGAAAACATAATAAGCATCAGGCTTAATAATATTAATTTTCTTTTGAACCTCTGAAATAAATCCATCATAAGCCTTTCCGTTTTCTTTAAAGAAAACAGCATCTAATAAGCCTAGTTGCTTTAAAAAGCTTTTTAATGAATTTTTCATTTGATATACGCAAATTTAATTTTATTTAATAACTACATCTAAACTTTTCAAATGTTTTTGATTTTATCTTAAATAATATATCTATTAATTATGCTTTTGTTCTTCTTCTCTTACGTTTTCTTGTTAAGTACGCTTTCGCGAACCTGCCTCGCCGGCAGGCAGGAGCGTATATCATTCTTTGTCCCTTAAAAAAGTGACTTTTGCAATCTTACCATCTTCTATCTCATAAATAGCAATCACATCGGAATAGCGATCGCCAAAACGCACATATTCTTTATCAATTACTTTGTTGTCAATAACAATACGGTTTTTGATTTCACAATAAAGAGTAGAGGTACTCTCAAACGTTTTTGCAAAGCGACTTCTTAACTGCTCTTTCCCTTTTAATGTAGGCTCATTAGGGAAATTAAAAATCTCAATAGTATCTGCATACGTATCTAAGAAAGCTTCTATATCTTTTGCATTGTATGCGTTTATTTGACGCTGTACGATTTGCTCAGGTGTTTCTTTAATAATATCTGAAGCTTGTAAAAATATCCCGTCTTTAATCACTGATGCTATAGTGGTAAGATGCTGAATATCTTCTAGCGGATTTTCTTTAAGTAAAATCATATCTGCTATTTTCCCCTCTGTGATACTTCCTAATTGAGTCTCTAAACCAAATCCTTTTGCTGCATTTATAGTCGCTGCTTTTAGTAATTGCGCATTTGTAAGTCCGCCTCTTTTCATTGCCTCAATCTCTTGAATATAAGAGGAAGCATGCATCGTACCTATATTACCGGCATCGGTTCCTGTAGCAATATTGACTCCTCGCTCTTGAAGAAATTTGAGATTTCTTCCCATTAATGCGCTCTTATTTGCATAATATCCTAAAAACCCATTTGGATTATTTTGAAAACGCTTTAAAGAAGCAGGCATCGTTTCTTTTGTGTACCGCTTTACATCTTTAAGTGTGCTATAGGTTTTTGGGTTTGCAAAGTTGAGATCTTGTGTATGATCTCCTGGAGTTCCTGTAAAAGAGGTGTAATAGTTTTTTGAAACAATCAGAGTAGGTATATAAGTCACCTGATTTTGTTTAAGTAGTTGAGCAAATTCTTCTGTAACTTCTTTATCATCTACACTATGCACAAGAATATCTGCACCAGCTTCTACCGCAAGTTTTGCTGTATTAAATTGAGTCGCATGTACCGCTAGTTTAAGATTATGATCGTGTGCTAGTTTTGCTATGTGGACAACAATAGGATAGGTTTTTTCTGCAGGTGTCGCAGCGCTTGCGATGTACCATATTTTAATAAAATCGGGTTTATAAGGCAGCATTTTATTAAATAGTGCGGTGGCTTCTTCAATAGATGTGATTTTTGCTATGGGCACATCATCTAGTTTAGAAAGTGCTTCTGGTTGATAGGGAGAAAATAAAGGGCCTGTAACGTACACATTAGGAGATATGTGCTCTTTTGCAATCGTATCACGGACTTTAAAATTAGAAAACGGTCCTCCTACATCCATAATCGTCGTGACTCCTAAACGCAAATAACGATTAAAACTATCTTTGGTAAGATCTTCTGCAAATGCTAGCTCTTCTTCATAAGGAACTACATCGGTCATATCCATCGCATCGGGTCGTGTGTACAGACTTCCTGTTTGAAAAAAGTGAATATGCGTATCAATCATTCCAGGCATTAAATAGTTGCCTGTAGCATCTATCACTTGATACCCTTTTTTATTTTTAATAGTCCTATTACTTATGCTAGTAATGAGCCCATCTTCTACAAGGAGGTTTTGTTTTTCTACCAACTCTCCAGTATGCACATCTACAATGGTAGCGTTCTTAATTACAAGGTTTTGTGCATGAAAAGAATAAGATAGCAACGCCATGCAAATAAGTAAGCTATATTTCATATTCAATCTATTTTTAGATAAAGGTAAGAAACTGTTCAAAGTTTTGAGATGACATGCTGTCTATGATCATGGAATATAAAATAGTGCGTACACAATTAGTACACTATCGTTTCAAACGATCCTGGCAAGGCTACTTCAAGGAGTTCCATATCTTCAGATATGTGCGTGAATTGATATTTCATATCGGGCGGGATGACAAAAGCATCGCCTTCGGTAAGGGATTGTGTTTCCTGACCTTCGGCATCTAGTATCATATTTCCTGATAGGATAAAGCTAAATAAAATATCTGTCGTGTGACTTAAAACCGGTGTTTCTTGTATTGCCTGAATAGGCTTGATGATATGAACAGCCGCGTCGCCTTGGGTTGCGTTGTGAATACCGCTTTCGCGAAAGCGGAAACCTTCTACACGCCAATCTTCCCAAACAGCGTCTTTTAACTGATGGTGACAGAAACGTTGCCCATGAAAAAGCCGATCGGGATGATAGATTTTGGTGGGAAGTTCTAGCTCGTGATCTATGGTGGTCATATGCTCAGCAGGAACACCAATCTCAATCACTTCAAGATGATCCGAAGATTCGAGTACGCGGTGGCGTATTTCGGGAGGTTGTGTGACACAATCTCCTGCTCTCAAAATAAAAGGTGGGCCTTGATCTTCATACACCAATTTTACCCAACCACGTTTGCAAAAAATCAATTGAAATCCGATGGTATGGTAATGTACCATATCGGGTACGGGACCTCCCTTTGGGATACTAATATGCGAGGCGATAATGCTTCCTCCTAATCTGTCTGGAATAAGATCACGGTATAACATACCTGCACGACCAATGACCCACGATGATTCTTCAGATAATTTACGGACTTCAAAGTGATGTTGGGTACTTGGTGTAACTACCGTTTGTGTTCTGGGCTGGATATAAATACAGGTGCCGTTGGGCGCTGTTAATTCTCGTTTTCCTTTTGCAATGGTTTCTGGAACGTCTGTAATGATATTGATACTCGCTGGTGGGCTCGTCACACGTTTATCTAAAACGATATGCATTCCAAATCCTGAGAGCATCGCTACCGCTGGATGATCTGCCGGAAAAATCTTGTCCAACCGAAAGCCGATATGGATAAAAAAATCCATATCGGCGGTGAGGTCTTCTGAAGGTAAGCGCAGTTGTGCGTAGGATGGATCTGGATGGTATGTGCTCACTATTTTTTCTTATTTTTATAGTATGGAACAAAAACTTAATACAATTGATTTAGATTATGTTGACGCTAGAAAAGTCACTTCTATCTATATCAAACTCTTTGCTTTTCTACTTGTATTTATCATTGCACTTGTACCCATGTATGAGTTCATACCTAAATTACAACATCCAATAAGTCATTACGGTTATGGTTATGGTTGTTTAATTATTGGTCATTACTAAAAAAAACGGACTACCTCCTTCGCAGGAATGGAAAAGTCATACCCACTAATCTAAATTAGGTTGTGGTGTGAGTCTAAGATACGGTTTTACTTCTGTATGTCCTTTTGGGAATAACGCTGGGATTTCTTCATTAGTTACCGAAGGTACAATCACACAATCATCTCCTTGTTTCCAGTTGGCTGGCGTGGCTACTTTATGATAGGTCGTTAATTGTAAGGAGTCTACAACACGAAGTAACTCGTCAAAATTTCTTCCCGTAGCTGCTGGATAGGTAAGGGTTAGTTTTACTTTTTTGTCTGGACCTATTAAAAATACAGAACGTACGGTAAGTGTGCTATCTGCATTTGGATGAATCATATCATAGAGGTTTGCTACTGTACGATCTTCGTCTCCAATAATAGGAAAGTTGACAGTTGTGTTTTGTGTCTCATTGATGTCTTTAATCCAACCGTGATGTGAGGCAACGCCATCTACACTTAATGCGGCTACTTTTACGTTACGCTTATTAAACTCATCGGTATATTTTGCTACAGTTCCTAGCTCGGTTGTACATACGGGGGTATAGTCTGCTGGGTGCGAAAATAGAATACCCCAACTATCGCCTAGCCATTCATGGAAATTGATGTCTCCTTCGGTTGTGGGTGCTGTAAAATCTGGTGCGATGTCTCCTAATCTGATTGTGCTCATTTTTTTAAGTTTTAGTTTCTTTTATAGCTCTCTGCTTCGTCGGATTAATATGTAAAAGTTATCAGAGATCGTGTTATTTTATTTTCTACTAAATTTAATGAATACTGGTGTTATTTTCGCGAAAGCGGAACAAAAAAACAGATTAAAGTCCATAATCCAATGGCAGCGCATCTCCAAGGCGTTGTTGTCCCATAAGACCACTAAAGACAAGGGCATCTGGTGGATAGAAATTTCCAAATCCATCAATAGTATAATGGGTATGTTTTGGGCGCACGTTAGATCGTTTTTTCTTATCGTATAAAATAGCGACAGGATCTGTTAATTGTACTTTCTTAATTCCTAAGGTATCGCTTACAATAAAGTGTGTTTTAGGATACACAGGAAGTCCTTTTTTATAGATTACAAAATCTTCTTCATCCCATTTTTCTGTCGCTACGGTACGCATAAAATGTAAGGAAGAACCTTCATATACGTCCTGTCTTCTTTTCCTATATTTTCTGATGTCTTTTTTCTGATCTATAAAAAAACTAGTCCCTGCATAATAGGATTGTCGTACATCATAGGGCTTAATAGATTTTGAGAAGTAGGAGATTTTACATTCGTATAAACGGAAACGTATCTCGTAGCCTAAATAGGGGTTTTTTACGCGTACTATTTCATTTGCACTTACGATTAATTGTTTTTTGGAGGCATTATAATATAGTTTGAGTGCATCTTCATTGAGAATCTTACAAGACATTCCAGCTTTTGTGGTTCCCAAAAATTGCGCACGAAATGCGGTTAGTAATTGTTCTCTGGTAAATAATGGGGTGGCAATTACCACCACCTCATCTAGGGATTCTTCTTTAGGGATTAAAAAAACGGTCAATGGTCTATTGCCCGAAAGTGTAAGTACCGCATCTGTATACCCAAGGTATGTTACAACAAGTTGAGACATACTGCTTTTTTTTGTGTACAGGATAAATTTCCCTTGCTCATTGGTGATCCCTCCTATGGTGGTGCCTTCAAAATATACGGAAGCGCCGAGCAAGGGTTCTTTGGTTACACTATCGTATACGGTACCGCTTATTGTTTGGGCACTCAGGGTTCCATAAAAAAGGAAACAGAGTATGTAAAGATGCTTCTTCATATGTAGTTAAATGATATTTACTCCTTGAGCTTTATCACAAT
>JBLHOX010000231.1:0-5616 GCA_047623725.1 Dokdonia sp.
TATTTTTGAGCTATAATCTTTGTTTAGATCTGCTAGTAGATACGTTACATTCGTTTTTGATTGGATTTTCTTTTTTATAATGTCATAAAATTCTAGTGAGTGTTCTACAGAGATAATGCTAGCTACTCTTTCTGAAAACCACAATGTAGAATTACCACTTCCGTATTCAAAGACACTGAAAGATGTATTTGCTAATTTTTGAGTGATAAAATGTATGGAAGAATATGTTAACCAAGGTATTGGCTTTCCATTTTCATTAACAGGCTGGTATAAAAATCTACTTAAAATCCATCCTTTGGGTTTTAGGTATTTTTTTGAGAGAAAGTAGGTTTCTAATAACCTAGAAGAAAACGCGTACTTTCTTGCAATCTTTTTTAATAACTTCATGAGAATCTATATGATAATGCTATCATTATTTTATAATGACTTTTCTAGTTTCAGATAATGAATTGCCATGAATCAATCGTAAGAAATAGATTCCTTTGTGTAGGTGACTAATATCTATATTAGATTGATATTTTTGCTTGAAAACTTCTTGACCCATAGTATTATATACTGAAATATAATCAATGGCTTTGTCTTTAGATTGGATATGTAATATACCATTAGAAGGGTTTGGAAAAATGATACTATTTTCGGTAGTGCTAGCAACATCAGTAATGCTTAAAACCTCCTCACATAGTAGGGTTACTTCTTGTAATGAAAGTTCTCTATTCCAATATCTAAAATTATCTAGAGCTCCTTCAAAGTGATTTGCAGGAACACCTAGTTGTCTGTCATGTCTTCCAATAGAACCCGGAGTATTAGAATATTGTAATGTTCCTCCAGATCCAGAATATTGTCCGCCCAAATCCCTACAATCAATGTAAATCTTCATATCAATTTCAGAACTTATGACAACTGCAACGTGATGCCATGCACCTGTGTTTATGGGTACATTACTAACGAGGGTTCTTCTTGTATTTGAGGTATAACTATTTGAGCCATCTCCATAATTAACAGCAAACCTTCCTAAAGATTGACTTGAGTTAAAATAAACTCCTGAGCTTACATCTTCTTCATAGGATGTATTAAAAACATCCCTTTTGTCAGCATTTTCACTATCGTATCGTATCCAAAAAGAAAATGATAGTGGTAATTGAGGTTTTAACTCCATAAGATTAGGCAGGTCTATATAATCATTAATCCCATCAAAATAAATAGCGCCATTTTCATTTCCAAATCGATCTTCAGTAAAAGAAGCTCCAAAATTAGTTGCATGATAGCTGTTCTCACTTGAATCAAGAGCATTGTTATCAAATTTGTAGTGAAGAAGTAAATTATCAGTAATATCTTGACCTAAAAGTGAAAAAGAAAAAAGTAAGATCAATAGGGTAATTTTTTTCATACCTATCTGTAAGTAAAGTTTTAATCAATGTAAATATATCAAAAGGTTTATTCAACTCATAAATTATAGTATGCTTTATTTCTAGCACATTCAAAAATGTATTACCTGTGTATACCAGTCTTTGTATGGGTCGTGTATTTTATCATGGTCGTATTTAGCAATAAGGTCAGGGTTTTGCACCTCTACTTTCATTAAATCAGTCATTTGTGTTTTAGCTTTTCTGTGCTATTTACTTAGACTATTTAAATGTCTATAATCTGTTTTTTGAGCTATGTTATACTTGCTAATCTGGATTTGGAAAATACGCTATGAGATAGATATATTAAGTGATAAAATTAGATGTTTTTCTTTTTTCTTTTAGTAATAGTATTCTTAGTTTAAGCCCATTATTATCATAATTTTTGTACTTTCGATTGCATCTTAAAAAAATTACGACAGACTAAATGAATCTTGTTTACGGAATAATATATCATCCAAAAATTAATTGGTTATTACGCAATATAAATTATGTTTTGGCTCCTATTTTGCCGTCAAAAATAAAAATCTACCCATCTGGTAAAATAAGAGTTACCATGAAACCTGTGGGGGATATTTTTTTTAAAACAAATCAGACCAGTTTTTTAACTAGAGAATTA
Organism: Dokdonia sp.; assembly: GCA_047623725.1. Lineage (GTDB taxonomy): Bacteria > Bacteroidota > Bacteroidia > Flavobacteriales > Flavobacteriaceae > Dokdonia. The sequence goes on from JBLHOX010000231.1 coordinate 2,023, forward strand.
TTTTGGAAAGGCCCTAAGAGTTTTGAATTCACTCCTATTTTTATTGAACTTATAAAAAAAATGGATGTCTTCTTAGATGTGGGGACTAATATAGGGTACTATAGTATTTTAGGGGCAAAGTTTAATCCTGACTTAGAGGTTATTGCTTTTGAACCCTCAGAAGGAGCTATGATATATGCTTGTGAAAACATTAAAATTAATGGGTTAGAAAAGAATATCAAAATAGAACCTTTTGCATTATCTAATGAAGCAGGAGAATTAGATTTCTTTAATGTAACAAATCCAAAATTCCCAACAATTTATAACTTATCAGGAGAGCATAACCTTACTGCCAGTAAAGATAAAATTAAATATACTAAAGTTAAGGCAAGCGGAATTATGCTTGATACGTATTTAAACACAAATAAAATAAGTAAAGTTAATCTTGTAAAGATTGATACTGAAGGTTCAGAATATTTAATATTAAGAGGCGCAAAAAAGATGCTACAAGAACATCGTCCTATTGTTATTTGTGAAACTCTTTTTAACGTAATAGAACGAGAGCTAGAAGACATCATGCTTGAAAACAATTACGAGTTCTATAATCATACCAGAGACGGCTTAGTTAAGGTAGATTCTATTATAAGAGAAATAGATAATGGTGTTAGAAATTGTTTTTTTGTTCCCGTAGAAAAAACAGAACTCATCCAAGAGTTTATGGCATAATATAAGTTTCTATTTATTTGAAATAACGCTTGCTATTTCTTTTCACTCCGAATCAATTCCAAATATTTAAAATCGTTCTCACTTAATTTTTTGTAGCTAAAAATAAAAGGTCTTCTAAAATTGTTTTAGAAGACCTTTTAAAGTAACGATTAAGTGTTGTATGTAATTACCAGATACGAACACGTTTTTCTGGTGCTAAGTACATGGAGTCACCTTCTTTAATATTAAATGCTTCATAAAAAACATCTATATTTAGAAGAGGCTGCGTTGCTCGTACTTTTCCTGGAGAGTGAGGATCTGTTTTTACCTGTGTGCGTAACGCTTCATCACGACTCTTGGTTCTCCATACAGTTGCCCAAGACATAAAGAAACGTTGCTCTGCTGTAAAACCATCGATATCATCTGGACGACCATTTTCTTTAAAGAATTTTTGAAGTCCGTCGTAGGCCCCTAGAACACCTCCTAAATCTCCAATGTTTTCTCCTAACGTAAATTTACCATTTACATATACGCTATCTAATACTTCAAGGGTGCTGTATTGTTCTGCGAGTGCATTTCCTCTTTCTGTGAAGGCTTTAAGGTCATCTTCTGTCCACCAGTTTTTAAGGTTTCCATCGCTGTCAAAACGCGCACCACTATCATCAAAAGCATGAGAAATCTCATGGCCTATTACGGCACCAATTCCACCATAATTTACAGCTTCGTCAGCCGTATAATTATAGAAAGGGGGTTGTAAAATAGCTGCAGGAAATACAATCTCATTATTAAGTGGATTGAAATATGCATTTACAGTTTGAGGAGACATTCCCCATTTTGATTTGTCTACAGGCTCTCCTATTTCTGCATAGTTCTTATCTTGACCCCATTTACTTACGGCAGTCATATTATCATAATAAGTCTTATCTGCAGATACCTTCATCGTACTGTAATCTTCCCATTTGTCTGGATATGCAATTTTTACAGTAAACTTATCTAGTTTTTCGATAGCTTTTATTTTTGTTTCAGCACCCATCCAATCTAGGTTTTGAATTCTTGCTTTGTAAGCTTCGATAACATTTTTGATCATCGTTTCTGCATTTGCTTTGGCTTCTGGTGGAAACTTAGCATCTACATATAATTGTCCTAGTGCTTCTCCTACTGTATTATTTACAGTAGCAAGAGCGCGCTCGTCTGCAGGACGTTGTTTTTCTGCACCACTTAAATACTTACTATAAAACTCCCAATTTGCAGTTTCTATATCTGTTGTTAGTAATCCAGTAGCACTATTAAAAGTATCCCATTTTAATAATGTTTTGAGATCTTCTATAGATGTTTCTTTAAAGAACGTATCAAGTGCCTCTGTGTAACGTAGCTGTGTTACGATAAGGGTGTCGAATTTTTTTGTAATTCCTAGGTCAGAAATCATTTTACTTACGTCTATAGAAGAAAGCATCGCATCTACTTCTTTTATAGAGCGAGGGTTATTATAGTTACGCGCATCACGACTCTGTACTTTATCAAGACGAGGTTCTGCAAGCTGCGTCTCCATGGCCAGAATCTTAGTTGCAGCTACTTGCGCATCTGCCTCACTATCTCCTAGCATTTGTAGCATGCGGGTCATGTGCTTTTTGTATTCTTCCCGAATATCTTTTGATTTTTGATCCTGCTCTAGATAGTAATCACGATCTGGTAACCCAAGACCATTTGCTCCTAGATATACAGCATTCATCGCACTATTATTTAAATCTCCTTGTACTCCTATACCTATAAATGGAGAAGAAACCGATGAGTTTTTAGCCAGTACGGTTTGTAAATCAGCAATATTTTTAATGCCTTCTATTTCTTTTAATGCAGGCATAAGAGGTGTAAGACCTGCTTTATTACGAGCAAGGGTATCTAGTTTTGTGTCAAAAATAGCAAGTGCTTTTGCTTGGTCAGAGTCAGGTGTATATGCGCCACCTGCTTTTGCTTTTGCTAGTATCTTTAATACATCGGTATCTGTAGATTTGCGTAACACACTAAAACCTCCCCAGCTAGTTCTGTCTGCAGGAATTTCTGTGTTTTTCATCCAACTACCATTTACGTAGTTGTAAAAATCATTTTTAGGACTTAAAGATGTGTCCATGTTTTCTAAGACAATACCAGGTGTTTTTTCTGTGGTAGTCGCTGCAGTATCTTTTTGTGTAGTTTCTTGTTTACAACTTGTAAAAGCAATAGTACAAGAAGCTAGAATAGCAACTGTTTTTACTAGTTTCATATCTGTTTTTAGGTTTCTTGATTATGGTGAATAAGACGTAGATTTTTATATAATGTTACATCGAAAATACAAAAGTCTAGGCACACTGTATAATAAATTGATTTACAGCGATTATGGCTGTTGTTTGTTCATTTTCTGCATTTGTATACGGTCCCATTCTTTTTTCATTTCTGTAACCTTAGTTACATGTTCATTAGGGATGGCGATAGACAACACATAATGTTTTACTTTCCAGACGCCATCTTCTTTTTTTACAATTCCAGACCCTCTACAAATACCCATTTGTGTTTTAAGATGTTCATCAAACCAAGCAGTATCTTCATTTGTATCTAGATAGATATTGCGTTCTAATGTCGTAAATGTCCATGCTTTTCCTTTATCAAAGTATGGTTTTGAGAAAGACCTGAATTCAGAACTTTGCCAATTTTCAGTAGCATCGGTTCCTATAAAAACAGCATCATTAGTCATCATGCCAAAATAAGCATCAAAATCTGCATCGGCAGCAGCTTTGTGCCAAGACACAAGCATTGTATCAATAGTTTCTTTTTCTGATGGGTTTTGAGCGATTCCTGTTGTCGTTAAAAACCCTAACAGGATGAATAGAATTGTACGTATCATTGGTTTGGTTTAAAAATTTTTATAGGTGGTTTTCC
>JBLHOX010000232.1:0-5597 GCA_047623725.1 Dokdonia sp.
ATTGTTCTATTTTTTACTTGAATTAGAGTACTACTCTATTTTAAAATTATAAATTCTAAAAAGGCAAATCACAAATCTCAAAAAAACAAATTCCAAATTCCAAATTCCAAAAAACAAATTCCAAATCACAACTCCAAACTTCTAGTCTCAGGCACCCCACATTGATCACCTAGCAAAAGGCATCACCCTGCATCCATCATCCGTTCAAATCCCAAATCCCAAATCCAAATCTCAAATTCCAAAAAAAATAAATCACAAATCACAAATTTAAATTTCTAGCATCAGACATCCCGCATCCATCACCCCCTATAACTTCAAGCTTCCAGCTTCCAGCACCCCACACCCAGCATCCCGCATTCATCACCTAACATAACTTCTAGCTTCCAACTTCCAGCACCTAGCAAAAGACATCTTACACCCAGCATCTTTAATAAAAAAGCATATATTATTTCATCCCTACACTTGTAATTTCTACATTCGTATTCTTAATGTCACTTTCGTGAAAATAACCATTGCCATAGACGGATATTCATCCACAGGAAAAAGTACGGTTGCAAAACAACTAGCAGATTGGCTTGAATATATTTATGTAGATACAGGTGCGATGTATCGTGCGGTAACGCTCTATGCCATGCGTGGAGGAATGATAAGTGATGGTTTTTTTGATAAAGAATCACTTATTAAGAAACTAGATACTATTACAATCACTTTCGTAAAAAACGCCTCGACTGGAAAAGCAGATGTATGCCTTAACGGCGAAAACGTAGAAAACTACATTAGAACTCTCGAGGTCTCTTCTTTTGTAAGTCCAGTTTCCACGATATCTGAAGTACGTGCAAAGTTGGTAGAACAACAACAACGCATGGGAGAAGAAAAAGAAATCGTGATGGATGGTCGTGATATTGGAACCGTTGTTTTTCCCAATGCAGAACTTAAAATATTTATGACGGCAAGCGCTGAGAAACGTGCACAAAGGCGTTATGACGAACTTTTAGAGCGCGGGGATACCGTTAGCTATGAATCTGTATTAAGCAATGTCGTAGAGCGTGATACCATAGATACGACTCGTAAAGATTCTCCACTTGTCAAAGCAATAGATGCTATAGAGATAGACAATACAGATACCAATATTGAAGATCAGTTTCATACCATCTTGCAACTAGCAAAAGATCGTATCGCTAAGCGTATTTAATTATTAGCTGTTAGCTGTTAGTCTTTAGCTTTTAGTCTTTAGCTTTTAGTCAGTTGCACGTTTAATTTTAAAATGGTCAACCTATATCAGGGACATACAACGTACAAAACACTAATAGCTAAGTGCTAAAGACCAATAGCTAAGAAATTACAAAACTGGACGTACTCCTATACTTTTAAAGAGTTTTGCTTTTGCCTTTAAAAAACCATTCTGAGTTTTATTCCTTTTTAGATAAGCATCAATAAGACCTTTCTCTCGTGAGTTTACAAGAAATATAGAACTTTCTCCAAGTTCGAACTTACGCTCTTCTCCAGTAAGTAATACTTGGTAATTTGTTACAATATCTGCTATAAGTGTATTCTGTCTTGTATATGAATCTAGCTCTTTATAAATAGCCTTTACGTTGTTTTGAATGGTCAATTCTGTGGTGATCAAATCCAGTTCTGTGTTACGTATCTTTAGTTTGGAGAGTTTTAAATCACCACGTTCTTTTCTTAAAAATAATGGGAAGCTAAAGTTGACGCCGCCTTTGTACTGATTTGCTAGAAAACTATTTCCTACATCTGGTGTTTCTGTTAAGAAATTATATTCCAATTTTAACTTAGGAAGTAACTTATTTGCTTTCAGGCTTCGATCTACTTGTAGCGCTTCCAGTTTAAGGTTAAGTGATTGTAGTTTAGGATGATTTATAACTGTAAATGTCTCAAGAGATTGTCCCGCAATTTGTAAGGATATATCTATTTCATTTTTGATATCCAGATTTGGAATTACGTTATCTTCCAACTCCAACGGGGTGTCATTGGTAAGCCATAAAAAGTTAGAGAGTTTCATTCCTGCATTGAACAATACTACGTTTGCTTGTTCTAAGCTTAATTGTCTGTTTTGAAGTGATATAAATGCTTCGGTAGCATCTATTTGTGCACTTTCTCCTACTTCTACATTTTTTTGAATTCCTTCATAACGCAGTTTTGCATTGCTTACAAATTGATCAAATGTAATGGCATCTTGATAGGCCTGCAACCACTTAAAATAGGCGAGTGAAGCATCATAAATCACTTGGTTGATCAGTAAGTCACGATCTGCTTGTGTTTGTTGTCTAAAGAATTTGGCTTTACGTAAGGTAGCCATACGCTCATTAATCCAAAAACCTTGTCCTATATCAACAGAAATTCCTGCCGAAAAAAGACCGTCATCTGGCACGAAGTTTTCTGGATTTAAGAAGATTCCTTCATTGCGCTCAAAACCTGCATTTAACTCAATACCATACCAGGTTGGGATTTTAAGCTTTGCGTCAAAAAGATCATAATATTCACTGTCTTTAAAATCTTTACGATCGTAGTCTGCGACGATTTTTGGATCAAATCCTCCACGAGCTCTCAATACTTCAGCTTGTCCTTCAGTGAGTACTAATCCTGCTTGTTTTACCAAGGGGTGAAACTGTTTTACGTAGCCAAGATATTCTTCAAAACCTAGAGTTTTTTCAGCTTCTTGGAGTGTGGTTGTTTGCGCTTTCGCGAAAGCGGACCCTAAAAGAAATAAAACGATGTACAAAAAAGGTTTCATCATTTTGAAGTTGTCTTTTTAGTTGCAGAATCTGCTTGATAATAGTTAGGAGGGAAGCCATTAAGTTGTCTCCAAAGTTCAAACCAGATAGGGACATCGTCTAGTAAAGCTATAGAACGCGCGCCAGAACCGGCACGTAAAGCTTTAGGCCATTCTTCTTCATTAGGGTCTGGTGCGATCAATAATCTGTACTTCCCATTGTCACTTATAAATGTCTCTACGGCTACGATCTTTCCGGCATACGTTCCTGTAGAAACATTGGGCCAACCGCTAAAAATAATAGCGGGCCATCCATCAAATTGAATACGAACGCCACTTCCTTTATGTGCTAATGGTAAATCTATAGGATTGATAAACATCTCGACGGCAAGGTCTGCATTATCAGGCATGATATTAATGAGTTTATCTCCTTCTTTAAACGTCTCTCCTACACCCGCTTTTATAGCTTTATTAATGTAGCCACTTTGTGGAGCGCGTACATAATAAAGGCTATTACGAATTTGGTAATTAGATAAGGAATTCTCCAGTTTTGTTACTTGTGCCTCTGCATCAAAGCCGCTAGAAGATGCCGTAAATTTATCACTCTGTGCTTTAGAAATTTTATCTATATAAGTAGCTTCTGTACGTGTGATCTCTACTTGTGCATTGATGACATTGTTTTTACTTGTCAACAATTTATTTTTTTGAGAGACTAATTTTGCTTGTGTTTCCTGTAATTTTAGGCGTTTGTCTTCTACATCTCTTGTTGCTTTCAGTCCTTCTGCTTGTAATTGCTCTGTACGCTCATATTGACGTTCTGCTATGATAAGATTGGTTTTAGCCGCTTCTAGATCTATACTATCACTTTGAACTTTTAGTTTAGATTGCAACAGTTTATTACGAGCTTGCTCCAATTTAAGGAGACGTTCTTGCTGTAAAGCACCCACCTGATTATTGAGGGCATTTACTTTTCCTTGATAGGCAGTAACAGAACTGGTCTTTGCTGTTATTTGTTGTTCTGTACGTGCGATGAGGTTAGGGTCAAAATATTCATTCTTCACTTCAGAGATATGCATAATCGTATCTCCTTTGTTTACAAAATCCCCTTCCTGTACAAACCATTCTTCTATACGCCCAGGAATAGGAGATTGTACTGTGGTAGCACGTTGTTCTGGTCGTAAGGTGGTTAGATATCCTTTTCCTGTAATGTTTTGTGTCCAAGGAAGGAATAGAATAATAAGACCAATGATAGAGAATGTAATTAAAAACCTGTTGAAATGCTTATAATGCTTTCTATGCATCACCTTCGTTATGGCCTTATATTTCTTAAGGTCTACGGTTTTGTTGAGTTTGTTTTCGGTAATATTAAGCATGATTAATTTCTTTTAATTATAGATCCTTTTTCTACAATAATATGGTTATGACAAAACTGCTTCCATTTAGGGTTTTGGCTTACGACAAGGAGTGTCCATGGGTGTTCTTTTCCTCCTAAAAATTGGATAAGTTTTTCTGCTTCGTTTTCGCTAAAATGGTCTAGCGGGTCTTTAAGAATCAGTAACTTAGGTTTCCTAATGATACTACGTGCTAATACGATCTTTTTGGCAATGGTGTACGGGATTTGTCTTCCTTCTGGATAAATAATAGTTTGTAGCCCTTTGTCTTGATTTTTAATAAAATCAGCAAGTCCTGTTTTTTCTATCGCCCAGTCAATTTGTTTTTCTGAAATTGTCGTATCGCCAAATGTGATATTTTCTTTAAGCGTACCTTCAAAAGGAGATTCTTCATTTAAGGATTGTCCTACATAGGATCTATAATGATTCAAATGAATACTTTTTAAAGATCTATCATTGATGAATATATCACCAGCGCTTGGTTCAAAAATGCCAGCAATAAGACGTAGTAAGGTTGTTTTGCCAGATCCTTGTGGACCTTGTATAATATAATTTTGACCAGGTTCAAGTGTTAAAGAGACATCTTTTATAATGTCTTTGTAACTCACATCTTTAAGTTCTACAACAAGTGGTGTTTCTTCATCTAGTGGAAGGTCTCCTTCTTGTGGTTCTAGTTCTTTGTCTACTACTTGCCCTATTTTTTCAAGAGAGGTAAGGACGTCATAAATAGATTCTAATCCAGTGATAAGTTTTTCTACAGAGCTTATGACTAAAAGAATGATAATTTCTGCGGCTACAAACTGACCGATATTCATTTGTTGGTTTAATACCAGTATTCCTCCTATAAGCAATAGTCCTGCAGTAACGAGTACTTTAAAGCCAATCAATTGCATGAATTGTAATACAAGAATCTTAAAGTGGCTTTCACGAGCACGTAGATATTCTAATACCAGTTTATCATTTTTTTCAAGGGCAAGAGAGGTTTGTCCAGAGAGTTTAAAACTAGTAATAGTTCTGGCAACTTCTTGAATCCAATGGGCTACTTTATATTTTTGCTTAGACTCATCTAGACTGGTGTCTAATCCTTTTTGTGCAGTAAACTTAAATACTAAGTATACTAAAAAGATAAGCAGTGCGCCGTATATGATAAAAAATGGGTGATATAAAGAGAGTAGGAGTAATCCGAATACAATTTGTAGAATCGCCGCAGGAAAATCAATTAAGATTTTAGGTAAACTTTTTTGAATGGTTAATGTATCAAAAAAACGATTGGCTAATTCTGGTGGATAAAAATTACTTAACTCACTCATTTTTATTTTAGGAAATCTATACGCAAACTCAAAAGAAGAGCGTGCAAATAGTTTTTGCTGAATATTCTCCAGAATCCGCATTTGCATAAGCTGTAGAGCACCTACAAAAATAGTTCCTATGGTGACTAACACGACAAGAACAATCCAGGAAGTACTCATTTG
>JBLHOX010000233.1:0-5558 GCA_047623725.1 Dokdonia sp.
ATATTACACCATTCGCCTATGACAGCATTTCCTAAAAAACCATCGTGTCCTTTACTAGAATATCCAAAAAGCACTACATTATTTACCTCTCCTCCTACTTTACAATAGGGACCAATCGTAGTACCTCCATAAATTTTAGCACCCATTTTTACGGTTGCATGTTCACATAAAGCAAAAGGGCCGCGTATCATAGATCCTTCCATGATTTCAGCATCTTTACCTATATATATAGGACCGTTTTCTGCATTCAGCGAACATAAAGGCAGTTTTGCACCTTCTTCTATAAAGATATCGGCAGCATTAAGAGTGACTACCGTTTTCGGAATAGGCTCCGACGTTCGTCCTTGCGTAAGTAATGCATAATCCTCTGCGATAGCACGATCATTTTTAGAGAAAATATCCCAAGTATGTGCTACTTTAAATAGGTCTTCAAACGTATATTCAATAACCTCACAGGTATCAAAATCTACTTCTTGGTCTTCTTTTGTATAAAATGCAATGACTTCATCCCCATCAAAAATGGCTTGCCCTTCGGTCATTCCTTTTATAATGGTCACTAAGTTTTGCGAAGGTAAATACGATGCATTAATCATCACATTTTCCGGAAACTCTACCATTTGCCATGTATCATTAAGGTATTCTTCTGTCACTGTAGACGTCGTAGAACCTAAGAAATGCTCCCACTTTTCTCGTATGGTTAAAATTCCTATACGGATATCTGCAACAGGACGGGTGTATGTAAACGGTAATAATTGATTACGGGCAGTTCCGTCAAAAAGAATATAGTTCATGATATGAGCTTAGTTATTTGATATACGAAAGTAGAAAAATGAAAATAGAAAAACGAACGTAATTATATGAAGTTATACTAAATAAATAATAAACGAGCCTTAAATAATTTGAATTATATCATGCTTATATGAATAAGAAAATCCAAGCATAGCATAGCTACGGTTTTATTTTATTATGAAATAGTGAGTATGTTAGAAACATATTATAAGGTTTGATTTACTGTTTATTTAGTATTATCTAAAAGACAGTATACAAAATCACTTTTGCGACCTCACCTTAACGCTCCACTCAAAATTGAATTCACTTACTTGTATGCCTTCTTTATTAGTACCTATAGACTTCATCCAACAGGTTTGTCCTTCTCCAGTAGCGATTGCAGTAGCAATCGTTTCTTTAATCTTAGCGCCATCGTTACAGGTAAACGTAATACGTCCTGTCGCTTTTTTTGTGAAAGAAGCATTATTAGAAGCCACTAACATAGATATCTTATGATCACTATTCTTAATATAGGAGATCACTAAAGCTCCTGTAGAAAGCTCAGCCGCCATTCCTTGGACTGCCCAAAACATACTTTTAAACGGGTTTTGATTAATCCATCTGTGGGTTACTTGCACCGTACTCGTATCTTCATTAATGGTTTTTAGTCGCACTCCTGTAAACCATGCAGCTGGCAATTTAAGCATCGTAAACATATTAAACTTACTAGGACTAAAATTCTTCATATCATATAATTTGTGCAAAAATAGTGATTAATTATAGGGTATCCTTTTCTATATAAGAATGAACTAAAATATATTTACAAAATAATAAAAAAATCAAAAATTACATTAAGATACTAATTATCAATACTTTAATACAAATACCGTTATTTGTATAAGTTAATAAAATGTTAATATTTAGTACTATGCGTAACATAATACCTTTTTAAAGACATATATTTGTATAAGAAATTAGTAAGCAATGGACAGAACCGTAACAACACATCAAAAAAATCTTAGCACATTTATACACTTATCTACCTTTAGTAAGTGGTTTATTCCTTTTGGAAATCTTATTGCGCCTCTTGTTTTATGGAGTGCTCAAAAAAACAAATCACGTTTTGTAGATACACACGGAAGAGATGCTATTAATTTTCAATTGAGTATTCTCATATATACGATCGCCTTGGTGATTATAAGTATTCCGTTTTTTGTTTGGCAAGCCATCAAATTAGAAGGAACGAATGCTCATATTACATTTAATGATCATTTTCATTCACACGGAGATATTTCTGGTATGAGCAGCTTATTAATTATTGCCATTATTGTAGGTACGTTGGCTGTAGGACTCGCTATTCTTGAAATTGTAAGTGTTATATCTGCAGCGATCAAGGCATCTAATGGAGAAAATTATAAATACCCGTTCACAATCAACTTCATCAAAGCTTCGACGACAGAAGAGACTTTAAAATCTGAAGAGAACGATACTAATACGACAGCAGACTCTTGAAGTAGGTTGTAAATATCTTGGGTTCGCTTTCGCGAAAGCGTACTCAAAAAGAATTCATCATCAATCACAATCAATGTTCCTTTACTCGTTAAAGGACATCAATCAAACAAAGTCTCTTTATTACAAAGAGCGATCAAAAAATGAACAGTTTAACGCATATTAAAATGGAAATCTATGAAGGTTGAAAACACTAAAGCACAGATGCGTAAAGGCGTGCTAGAGTATTGCATCCTGTCTGTATTAAAAGATGACGATGCATACGTAGCCGAAATCTTAGACACACTCAAAGATGCTAAATTACTCGTTGTAGAGGGAACTATTTACCCACTACTTACACGACTTAAAAACGCAGGATTGCTTAATTATCGCTGGGAAGAATCCACAAGCGGGCCGCCACGTAAGTACTACGGGCTTACGGAAACAGGACAACTCTTTTTAAATGAACTTACAACCACCTGGGATGAATTACAAACCGCTGTGACGGTAGTAACCTCAACAAAAAAATCAAAAAAATGAACAAGACAGTAAATATAAATTTAGCCGGTATTTTCTTTCATATAGATGAGGATGCGTATGCCAAATTACAACGCTATCTCACTGCGATCAAACGTTCATTTGAAGGAGTGACGGGAGAAGATGAGATTATAGCAGATATAGAAGCACGTATTTCTGAGCTTTTTAGTGCTAAAATTCAGGATGCACGTCAAGTAATTAGCACAAAAGAATTGGATGAAGTTATTGCCGTAATGGGACAACCCGAAGATTATATGGTAGATGACGACATCTTTGAAGATGCACCATCTTCTAAAAAATCTAGAAGAACAACTTCTTCTAGATCTGGCTCTGGAAAAAAATTATATAGAGACTCAGAAAATGCGTATATAGGCGGTGTTTCTAGTGGATTAGGACATTACTTTGGGATAGATTCTCTATGGATCCGTTTAGGATGGGTATTCTTAGTTGTAGCAAGTTTTGGATCACCTATCCCAATCTATATTCTATTATGGATTTTAATGCCAGAAGCAGCATCTACAGCCGATAAACTCTCTATGACGGGAAAGGCAGTTAACATTGACAATATCCAAGAAAAAGTAAAAGAAGGATTTGAAAATGTGGCTGACGCGGTAAAAAGTGTAGATTATGATAAGTTTGGTAATCAAGCAAAAAAAGGAGCTCAGGGTTTTTTTCAAACCTTAGGAACTATTATTATGTTCTTTTTAAAGGTACTCGCTAAGATTTTTGGCGTACTCTTTATGATTACAGGAGCAGCGGTAGTTATATCCTTATTTGTTGGATTGTTTACAGCAGGAACTTTTGATATATTTTATGGTGATTTAGGTAATTATGGAGAGTTTATCAATACAGCAGGAATGCCAATTTGGTTAGCATCTTTATTAATATTCTTTGCTGTAGGAATTCCTTTTTTCTTCCTTTTTTATCTAGGACTAAAAATACTAGCTGGCAATTTAAAATCAATGCCACTGGCCGGAAAATTATCCCTTTTAGGAATATGGTTATTATCTGTAATAGGCCTTGGAGTGATAGGAATACGTGAAGCTACAGAACATTCGTTTACAGGAAAAGTAACGACCCAAGAAGTACTTGCTATTACTACAAATGATACGCTTACCATCCGTATGAAAGGAAATGATTTACTTCCTGGTGACTTACGACGTTCTAATAACTTCCTTATGGAGTATGATGACAATGGAGAACGTGTATATATGAGACGTAACGTTCGCTTGATTGTACGTAGTACAACAGAAGACAATGCGTATGTAAAAATCCAAAAAGAAACCAATGGACGTAATTTTACAGCCGCAAAAGAAGAAGCAAATCGCATAGATTATAATTTTGAAATGGTAGACAACACCCTATATCTAGATGGATTTTTCAAAACAGTAGGAAGTAGTAAATTTAGAAGTCAGGAAGTACAGGTCATCTTATACATCCCTGAAGGTACTACGATCTATGCAGATGACAATACGTATAGTTATCACCGTAATGACAGTCGTTATAGAGATATACTTGACAATGGAGACGAAGAAAAATACTTACTCCTTAAAAGAGGAAAATTAGTATGTGATGGTTGTTCAGGAAATCAGAATAACGCTTCTAGTTCTAGAGAACGAGAAGATGAGTGGGAACAACGTTCTTATCTAGAAGGAGAGGACGTTCCTGATTGGGAAAGAGATGAACCTACACAGACAACAACTGCAGAAGAAGTAGAAACTATTATAAAGAAAGACAGTATTTAAATCTAGTAATAACCACCAAGTAAATTTCAAAATACGGCATACGACCTTTGATGCTTATTTGGTGTACTACGTATTGATCAAAAAAAACAATCAATGTCAGTTTACAAATCAACCATTATTGCGCTTTTTATCCCTTTTTTAAGTCTAGCACAAGTAGACCAGAACTCTGCATTATTTTTAGAGTTACAAAAAATGGATGCGGTCCTCTTTGAAGAAGGATTCAATAATTGTAGCAAAGATGCTATGGAATTAGTTGTAGGTGAAGATCTTGAGTTTTATCATGATAAAGGAGGTATTAATAAGGGCAAGTCTGAATTTATAACTTCTTTTATGGCCAATATGTGTGATGAGAATAAAAAACCCATTCGCAAATTAGTCCCAGGTAGCATGACTGTTTTTCCACTTCGTAAAAACGGCACTTTATATGGAGCTATTCAAAAAGGGAAACATGAATTCTTTATCAAAGAACCTAATAAAGAACTTTACAAAACCGAAGTCGCTCAGTTTACACATGTATGGCTTAAAGAAGACTCAGGTTGGAAAGTAACTCGTGTTTTGAGTTATGATCACAAAGCACCAGAAATGAATATCGAAGGAATTAAAGTTTCTTCCGAACTGCTTACTCGTTATGCTGGCAATTACAAAGCACCACAGACAGGAAACGTAACCATATCTATAAAAGATGACGTTATGCATCTTGATGCTGGAGAAATGCAAGCAGATTTGATAGCAAAATCAGCGATCCTTTTTGCACATCCTCAAGCGCCAATCGTATTAAAGTTTATAACCAATCCTGATGGTAGTGTAAAGAAATTTATAGTATTAGAAAATGGTGTTTCTGTAGAAGAAGCCATACGAGTAGAACGTTAAATAAAAGATATTAGAAAACTCATGAAAATTAATTTCACCTTTAAAAATCGGTTATTATTTACCGTACTAGTAAGTATTTTGATGTGGGTCTTTTTAGCTTGGGATCATTTTCATGGAGGTGTCCCTACGCATTATATATTACATAATGAT
>JBLHOX010000234.1:0-5518 GCA_047623725.1 Dokdonia sp.
GCGATTTTTTAAGTTTTTTCTTTTTTCTACAGTTAATAAAGGATCATCATCAAAAACAAATCCATCCATGTAGTATTCATTTTTAGTGGGTTCTTTTACGGTAAGGTGTATATGCTCTGGTTCTGATCTATTAGGGTATGCACCTGGTCTAAAGGTGTAAAATGTATACGTACCTGTCTTGTCTGTTTGTATCCAACCGCGCAGATACCCATGTCTTTTCCCCCAACCAATTGCATTGTTTTTAGAAATATAGAGACCTTTCCTATTTGTATGGTAGATGTATAGAATGACATTTTCTGCGGGTGTCTTGCCGTCTTTCTTAAATACCCTGCCGGTGAGTTTTAATGCTGTTTTTGTTTCCTTACTTCGACTTCGCTCAGCATCAACTTCTGCGTCACGATGTTCCTCGAAAGCAAAATCAGGAAGCGTATCTACAGCCGTGAGCTTTTTAGTACCATACTCAAATACCGCTTCACAACCTTGGCAGGGTTCGCCTACAATTTGATGGGTGTTTTGAGTGTTTTTAGCTTGTCCAACACAACGTACTAGACTGAATATACTACAAAAGAGTATCGCTATGTATATTTTATGATATTTCATATATCTTACTTTAGTATAAATGTATCACAGAAAAGACCTGAATCGAAATAAAATACCCCCAAAGGAGTCAAATGTATGCTAAGCTGTTATGGTCAAAAAAGGTTTGAAGTTCTGGTTGAAATTTCGACTGGCTCTTACCGATTGTTGATTTTTTAGAAGGATATCATAATCGCCATTTTTGCGAGAGCTATAGCCCACAATATAATCGGTATTGACGATGGTACTTCTGTGTATCTGTATAAAATGAGAATCGATTTTTTCTTCCAAAAACTTCTTTAGGGTACTTGTATGTAAATACGTTCGTTCTTTGGTGACAAGTGCTATATATGGTTTTTCAGATTTTATATACATGATGTCTTTATAATCCAATAAAACAACTCGGTTTTGATGTGTGATTTTAATTTTATTAGGCGTTTGCAATTTTTCAGAAACGATAGTTGGTGCATTTTTATTAAAAGCAAGGAAGGTATAAACACCATACACCATCAAGCAAACGACACCATTTTGAGAGGCCGTGTTTATAAACGTTCGATAGAAACCAAATGGATCTTCAAAAAATACCGCTGATAAAGCATATACAAGAAACGAGAAGAAACCTATATGAAGGATACTCATCACAAACGGCAGGAATAGATTTGGTTTTCCTTGGATTCTTTTTTTGATCATCAAAATTGCAGGAATAAAAAGCAACCAAAATGTTCCAAACAATAATGATTCTGATAGGTAAAACGAGTAGTCTCGTATAAATGCGTGTGCTAGATCTTTACCAATCACGACTAAGATGAGTGCAATCAGCGTTAGTAGTCCTTTTGTAAACGTATTATTATATTTCTGAATGGAGAGAGACATCATTTCTTGGATGCTGGTTAACTACGTTTAAGGTACGTTTTATTTTGATTTTTTTCTGTTAAAGAAAACTAGTTCGTATAGTAAATAACGGAGTATGCTGTTTTTTATGCTTTCGCGAAAGCGTATTTATAAAATAAGCAGAGAAATTCTCTCCCTTCCGTCTATATCTCGTTTCTCGATATACCCACCTCTGCTACTTAGACAAGCTTAGCACAAGTCGCTGAGGGAAGGAACCTTTTTTGTTCCCTCATCCTAGCCTTCTCCCAGAGGGAGAAGGAACTATTTTTTGTTCCCCCTTCGGGGGCTAGGGGGATTTTTTTTTACGAAGCCCTTGGAGGTGGATTATTAGACGTCTTGTTTCTCATAGACGTACGTATCATTTCTTGTAAAATGACAAGTTCTTGTTCTTCCTCGTTTATATTCTTTCTAAAGTTTTGAATGATTTCCTGAGTTACAGTTTCTGCTTGAGATATTTTATGATTTCGAACTTTCATCTTTCGAGCCGTTCGACTTATGTAGAGAAATACAAAGGCTAGCATGATCATAAGTCCTGCTAAAAAATGAATACTGCGAACAATCTCTTTTTCAAGAGATTGTTCCATCCCTTCTTCTATATTCTTTAGCATATCTGTAGTGGTATAATTACCGTCATCATTGTTAGATGTAATTTTTATAAGCGTTTGTGCTATTGTTTCCCCTGTTACTTCTAAGTAATGTTTTTTAGCATCACTCATAAGACCATCGTGTAGTTCTTGGTTTTTTAAAATGATTTCAGGGAATAGTATAAAGAGCAACGCAATAGTAATAAGCCCTATTCCTATAAAAATAGATAGTATTCTTTTAATCAGTAAATAAGAGGAGCCAAACCATCGTCCTTTTTTTGATCCAGAAATAGTAAGATGTACTTTTTCTAGTTCTTTACTTTTTTGTAACAAAATAGTTTGACGTTTTATCTTTTTCCCTAAGAGGTCATTTAATGTGTCTAGATTATTCATGTGTATATGTAGGTTTATTAATAAAGCTTAGAGGGCTTGTCTTAATTAACGGGGAAGGTGTTATTTGTAAAATAATGATGGTGATTTCAATTTACTTTGTCGTTAATAGTTTTTCTATTTCTTTTAAAGCATGATCTCTTTTTCGTTCCCAAATAGAATTATCAATAGGTTTTAGATTAAAGAATTCTTGAATATGCTCTCTTAAACTGTTGTATTTGAATTTTTCATTAATCTTCATGCCATTAGTAGTAGATATCACACCTTTTGTATCTCCATAATCAAAAGGAGGAATCATGATAGGGATATGATGAATCTCTTTTCTAGTAGTAGTTTCCATTTCTAAAAGCGATATGTTACTGGAAAAAAAGTTTTCGGATAAGATAAAAATCACCAATGCATCAGAAGTCAATTTTTCTTTTATGACTGAAAGAAAATCATCACCTAATGTCACTCCATACCCTTCAAATGATGAGCAAAAGATGTTATCACTAGGGATTCCGATTCTCTCAAAAATAGAGATTAACTGTTCAACATATTTTTGATCTTTACTAGAATGACTTATAAATAGTTCTTTTATAGTACTATTTGTTGTTTCAGGTGTGTCAGAAAATGTTTTAGTTACAGGTATAAACTTTGATTTATTTTTTAATAAAATAAGAACATCAATCTTTCTTTGAGTACATGTTAAAAGATGCTCGTAGTCGCTTCTTGTAGTGTCCGTTTTTACTCCTTTCAGTCCTTTTACAAGTGCTGCTACATTGACTAATCTTATTTTATTAAAGTCAGTTAGGTAAGGATTCGTCTCGGACGAAAGGATACGATTCTTTAAAAAATATTTGACTTCTTCATTCCAAAATTTAAGTTGTCTTTGAAAATCATCCAATTGATTTTTGTCAATGTTAGATGCTTTGAATTTTTCATAAAGGCTTTCACCTTGTTGAATGCAGTGTTCAAGTTCAGTGTTAAATTTATCTCTGGGGTAGTTAATTTCTGTTTTCAATGGTTTTTGTACTAGTTAAGTTAGTTGTTATACGCTCCTGCCTGCCGGCGAGGCAGGTTCGCGAAAGCATACTCAGAAACATCTCAATTGATTTTTAATAAATACTCATTTTACAAATCTGGCAAAATTTTATCAAGCTGTATTTTAAACTGTAATTTTAAATCCTCTGTATTTTTATAAATGGTTCTAAAATGTCCTAAGTCTTTTAGTTTTTCCCTGAAATCTAGCATACTTTGTATCTCATCTGAAATATCTTCCATACTCACAAGTGCATTTTTAAAATACGTATACACCAAAGGCCTTCCCGTTTCCTTGAATTGCCCAAAAGCGGTTTCAAATTCTTCTAAGGTAAATTTCCCCACTTTGGTAAAGAAGAGACTGACAAAAATATCACAGCTTTGAATCGCTCTGTTATATTCGTTTTGTAAACCGTCTTTAGACATGGCATCAATAAAATCCTCCCAAACGACAAGTTCAATGTAGATCCCTTTTTTATACAGTTTATGATTTTCACGAAGAATAAAAAGTTCAAATTGTTCTCTTTCTGCTTTTAATTCTGAAGAAGAAGCTAGGAATATTTTAATACGTTTTTGTCTTCCGCTTCTGTCTGTAGGTGTAGAATATCCATTTAGTATTTCTGTTATAGGAAGGTCTTCATCTAGATCTACATGATAAAAAGGTCTATGTCTTACTTCTAATTTAGCAAGTTGTATGTAGTCTAACCAATGTTCTTTATACAGCACCTCTTGCTTTACTTTCATTTCTTTAAAGGGTTGGTGTAGTTTTCTAAATGCTTCTCGTATGGTGTATAAATACCCACGACCCTCACCTTCATGACTGATCACTTCAATATGGATATAGTTTTTACGATACGATTGATACACTTTGGCACTACACGAACCATTAGAAATAAACACCCCACTTCGCCATCGTTTCTCATCAATGATGTCTTGATGCATTTCTACAATAAAGCGTGTCATAAAAGCATCTGGAGAAAAATCGTCATAGTCATACCTAAAATGCATAGATGCTTCTGTATTCCATGCATATTCGGGTTCTATATCTTCAAAAAGATCCGGAATAAAATAGGTATTTGGTTGATCTTTGGCTGCATAACACAAATTGAATTTCTGCATCAAATCTAACAGATAGATATGCCTACCCTTTGGAAATTTTTTACTTGGAAGAATACGTCCAAGATCACTCAGTAATAACTTTCCTTTATTAGCATCTTTAACTTTTGGATCATTAATAATAGCATAGACACCATCCATAATCCATTGCGGATTGATCACATTGGTATTAATAAGGCGTGGATCATCTACAAAACTCACCACAGCTCCAATCATACTCAAGAGTTTTAGATTGCTTTTACGTTCCTCTTCTGGGAGGTCTTTGATAAAATCAAGCTTTTCATATTCATCATAGCTGATAAAATCGGTTCCTTGTTCTTCTAGGTTTTCTAATGCTTCTTTTACTTTGAACCATTCAGGAGGGCGTTGTTCAAAAACACCAGGCATGATATTTTTGTCACTTACAATGGTAGTGATCTTATTCTTTAAATTCTCAAGGGTTTCTATAGCTTTCCCTTCATCACAATCGTTAATACTCGTTCTTACAAAACCAATAATATTTGGGTAATCTCGTTGGAGGCTATTACGATCTAAGTCATGGGAATCTTTATCTACTTTATTGATGACGATGAGTACAGGCGCATTATTTCCTAGCTGATTGGCAAGTTTTAACCAATGATTGAGTTCATTACGTTCTCTACGCGCAAGACTTACTAAGACATACAAAGTACGCTCAGAGAAAAAGAATTGATGTGTGCCTCGCATAAATTCTTGTCCACCTAAATCCCATATATTTAACCGAATATCTTTCTTTTGATACGGTACGGTGAGCTGGTTACGCTCTATACCGTGGGTGGTTTTAATTTTTCGTTTGATCTTCCCATTTTTAAGAAATTCAATTAAATGTGTCTTCCCATAATTACTTTCTCCTATAAAGATGACTTTGGCTTCATGAATGGGTTGTAAGGTGCCTGCTTCTTGTGAGCGTTGCCAGTTGAGGA
>JBLHOX010000235.1:0-5510 GCA_047623725.1 Dokdonia sp.
ATTTAGGTACCTGATTTAAAAACAAGTAGATAACAATTTATACATCTAGTAAGGTTGATAGACGTACCGGTGGGGAAAGTATAAAAGTTATAATTTTTTAATCTTGTCCAGTGGCATCCAAGCTTTATTCCCATTAGTCAAAGAAACCAATGCCCATTCATTGAATTCTTCCAGCACTTCTACTTTTGTACCTTCATGAAGTGTAAAACTCGATACCGCTTTTTCTTTAGGTTCTTCTCTCGTTATAAACTCTGCTGTATAAACAATGGCATATTGCACATCATTTACATTATTTTTAGCGTAAGAAGCGGCTACAATCGTACTAACGGACAATAATATCCCTAAAAACGTAAGGATAAAAAACAAGCGTTTTTTACCAACTGTATGTGCATAGAAATAAAGTATGCACATTAAAATAGTAAACAATACTATGACAAGGCTAAAATAGGCCCATTCGTCAACACTCAATAAAGCGACAAAACTATCCAAATTAGAGCCTAAACCTTGGCTTTTAGCATCTTGTATAGCATCTATTTTCATCTGAGTAGCATACTTAAGATTGTTATTTACATCTATGTTTTCGGGATCGAACTGCAGCGCTTTTTCATAATTATAAATGGCGGGCCCGACGGCATTAATCTTGTAATAAGCATTTCCTAAATTAAAATATACCTCAGCACTGTGTTTTCCCGTTTTTAAAATTTGCTCATAACCTGCAATGGCTAGGTCATAATTTTCGGTAGTGTAGGCTTGATTTGCTTTTCCAAAAGCAGCCAGTTCAAAAGACTCTTGAGAATTCCCAATAGAAACAAATAGTGCCACTAATATGATAAGTACCTTCTTCATTTTATTTCTTTAACTGTTTATCCATTTCATTCAATACACGACCAGCTTTTTCATAATCATCTTTCATTGTAGCTTCTGAAGATGGCGTATATCGGGCAAACTCACAACTAGCAAGTAGCTCGCCAAATTCTTTTCTAGTTGGTAAAGCTCCTCCTTTCTGGGATAACAATTCATCGACTTTGTCTTTAGACATATCTCCGGTTTGAATATGTAATTTAGATTTAAGGTAATTATGCAGCGATTTTTCTAGAGAAATATAAAAAAGCTCATGATTCCCTAAGTTTTTCTTTGCCTTGCTCAAATACCTTTTACTGAGCCTATTAGCCGTTCTTACGCGATTACCAACTACGTCTGACCCACGTTTTTCTTGCTGACTTCTAAGGAGCAGTATCAAAGGTAAAAGTAAAAAAGAGCCTCCTAAAATAGCCCAATAGGACGTGCTATTGAAAAAATAACTTTTTGTTTGATCCTTTAGCTCGGTATCTATTTTAATAAAAACAAATTGCACATTATTTTGAATAATATTTTTACCGTCTTTTGCTGATTCTATAACAGAATTTGCACCTGCTGTGGTGGGCGCGTCTCCCTCTACCACCAATAACATTTCGCTGCTATTCTCCGTAAAATACTGCTCCTTCTTAGGGTCAAAATAGGAGAATTCTACTGGCGGTAGAACATACTTTCCTCCATATTGCGGTACGACTGTATACCTGTCCGTAATGCTTCCACTCATACCATAAATGTTAGTCCTCACGTTATTTTTACGTTCTGGATCATAAACTTCAAGACTTTGGGGGGCTTTTAATTTAGGGAGCTCCATCAGCTTTAAATTCCCTGAGCCCGTAACACTTATACTCGCCGTTAAACTTTCTCCCGCATCGAGTAGCGCACGATCTGTTTCTACTTTAAAATCAAAATCTCCTACAGCTCCAGTAAAACTTGCCGGTCTTCCTAATGCCGGTAAGTTTTTAACGTTAATCTCTCGTTTTCCAGCACTTACTGTCTTGTTAGCCGTAGTCATATAAGGCCTTCCAAAAAAGTCTTTTCTATTCGTAGGAATTTGAACTTGAACATCTAATGTAAGTGGCTCAATTTCCAGCTTCCCTGTTTTTTGAGGATATAATACTGCTTCTCTCAATACAAGATATCTGTATGGCTCGCCTAGATAGGTTCCATTTTGAACTTGCCTATTGCGGTTGTCAATATTTTGCGACCAGAAATCTCTGTATTTAGGACTGTCTAATTCATTCCAGCCTGTAACACCTGTCTGATTGGACACATATATTTTATAAACTACACGTATAGCCTCGTTCAAATACGGGTTTTCATTAGAAACTTCAGCAATTAGATGTATGCTATCATCTGCACTTATAGATTGATCATCTGGCCCTTTAGGTGTTTCTACAGCACCCGTAACATTTATAATTTGCGGTATGGTTTTATATTCATTTCCCTGATAAGTCATCACGGCTTGTTGAATGCTAAGTGTTCCTGTTTTGCCAGGCTTGAGTACATAGGTGTAAGACTTAGACATGCTGCTTGCACCATTGATCCAACTCTGCGACACCGCCTGACTAGGACCTGCTACCACTTGAAATCCCACAAAATTAGGTGGTGTAAAATTATCTCCATCAACATTCATCTTAAATTCAATACGCAATCGTTCATTTATCGCAATTTTATTACGACTTGCATTAGCTGTAAAGTCCACTTGTGCTAGACTCACACCACCTATCAAAAAAAATAAAATGTAAATAACTTGCTTCATTACCAATCTTTTTCAGATTTTTTTACTGGCCCTTGAGCCTTCTTTGCGTTTACTTTATCTCTAATTTTTTGCTCCTCATTACTCATTGCCTCGAGTATCTGACTTATTTGTTGAGGAGTCATTTTACCTTCTACACGTTGCGGTGCTTTTTGATCTTGCTTTTTAGGATCTCCTTCACCATCTTTTCCATCCTTAGGTTTTCCCTCTTCCTCTTTATCGCCTTCACCATCTCCCTTTTTATCGTCGCCTTCCTTTTCGTTTTCTTTACCGTCATCTTTACCGTCAGACTTTTCATCTTTATCTCCTTCTTTATTGTCTTGGTCTTTGCTCTCGCTGTCGTCTTTTTTATCGTTCTCATCGCCGCCACCGCCGCCGCCGCCTTGTTTTTCTTCTTCTTTTTTAGCAAGTGCAAGATTGTAACGTGTTTCTTCGTCAGCTGGATTATTTCTTAACGCATTTTTATAAGCTTCAACTGCTTTCTTATATTCTTTGTTTTCCAATAAAAGATTCCCCTGATTGTGATAGATTCTATGCTTCTCTTCTTTAGTTGTTGCTGCTTCTGCGGCCGCAACGTAGCTATTAGAGGCATTGTATTTTTTAGTATTCTCATAGTACAAGTTCCCTAAATTATAAGCCGCGTCTGTACTCTGCGGGTTTAGCGCTTTTGCTTTTTTATAAGCTGCTTCTGCGAGATTAAAGTTTCCATCACTCGCATATTTTTGTGCTTTTGTTATCGCATTTTCATAAATGGGATTTGTTGTTGGAGTCTGTTGCGCTTTCGCGAAAGCATAATTTCCCAATACCATCAAGACTACTATTATCTGTTTCATCATCTTATTACTCATTGAACAAGTTTAATTTTTTAAGCCAGCCAGTTTTTTTCTCTAAATAAAAAACATCTAAAAATAAAAAGAACAATCCAAAACCGAGAAACCATTGAAATTGTGACTCAAAATCAGAATACTGCTGTGATTCAAAGGCTACTTTATCAATACCTGAAAGTTCTTTCTTTAATTCTTCAATTACCGTTGCAGTAATGGTACCGTCTATATAAACACCATTACCAGCTTCAGAAATTTCTTTTAAAGTTTGTGGATGGAGCTTTGTCATCACAGTTTTTCCATCCCTATCTGTTTTAAACTCTCTGATTACGCCATCTCTCTTTATAGGAATCCTAGCACCTACTTCGGTTCCTACACCTATAGTAATGATGCGAATTCCTTTCTCAGCAGCTGCCTCTGCAACAGCAACACTTTCTCCTTCGTGGTCTTCTCCATCGCTAATAATAACGAGAATTTTTGCTGCTTCTATATCGTCGCTATAATAACTTTCTGCCAACTGTATCGCCTCATTAATGGCAGTTCCTTGACTAGAGATCAACTCGGTATTCAAGGACTGTAAAAACATTTTTGCACTTCCGTAATCTGTTGTAATGGGAAGTTGTGGTACGGCGCTACCTGCATAAGCGATCAATCCTATGCGATCGCTCGCTAGATTGTTTATAATCTCAGTAACTAATCGCTGTGATTTTTCTAATCTATTAGGAGCAATATCTTCCGCCAGCATAGACTTAGATACATCCACTGCAAAAACGATATCAACACCTTCTCTATTTACGGTTTCTGTTTTCTCTCCAGCTTTAAGATTCACCAATGCCAAAACCAAAAACACGATTCCCACACAAACCGTAACCAGCTTTAAAATAGGTTTGAACCAAGAGCGATCTGGAATTAAATGACCTAGCATTTGTTTAGAGGCATACTTTTTTTGTGCGCGATACCTCCAGTAAGAAAGTCCTAAAAATAGAACTATCAATATCGGAATAAGACACAAAAGCCAGAAATATATTTTTTCTTCTAGTAGGTACACGTTTTGTTGTTTGTTATCTATTATTAGTTACTTGTTTGCTACTGCGACTTCCAAGCTTAAAGGGTGGCAGCTTTTTCGTTTCCGTTCCCCATCCAAAAGCTTTCAGCCCTAAAGGGAAAATATTTTACTTAATTATTTTTTAATATCTATTGCTATTCCAGAAAATTTGGCCTGACAAAATTATTTATATGCTGAATTGCTTGTTATAAATTTGTCTAGAATTCAGTAATTAATTACCCTATTTATTTACCCCTTCCCTATTTATTAACATTGTAAATTCTATTAGTTGCTCACTCAGCGACCTGTTTTTCCTTTACAAAATGTAAAAGCTTTGATTTTTTCAAAATTTCAAACTTCGATAATTATTTAAAAACTATAAACTGATAACTTCCCTACGCCGCTGTTTTAAAAATCGTATATCGCAACAACATCTCTATTCCTATCAATATCAAGGCTAATAAAATAAGGTCTCTATACTTTTCTTCTATGTTATAGAATTCAAATTGCTCGATTTCTGTTTTTTCTAACTTGTCTATCTCAGCATAAATTTCTTTTAATTTCTTATTGTTTGTTGCTCTAAAATATTTTCCTCCTGTGTCAGCAGCGATTTGTTTCATCAACTCCTCGTCTATCTCTACGGGCGCCATTCTGAATTGAAATCTTCCATTAGGTAATGTCCCATAAGGCGACAATGCATTTCCATTAGTCCCTATTCCTATGGTGTAGACTCTAATATCAAATTCAACCGCGAGCTCACTAGCTATTTTAGGATCTAGAAAACCGCTGTTGTTGACTCCATCTGTCATTAAGATAATCACTTTACTCAATGCTTCACTTTCTTTCAATCTATTTACGGCTGTAGCAAGTCCCATTCCTATAGCCGTTCCGTTTTCTAGAATTCCGTCAAATTTGATATCTTTTATGGCTTTAAGTGATATCTTCTTATCGGTTGTAATAGGTGTTTTTGTATAACTTTCTCCAGCATAAACCACTACTCCTATACGGTCATTAGGTCTTCCGTTTATAA
>JBLHOX010000236.1:0-5459 GCA_047623725.1 Dokdonia sp.
CTAGTACAATATAATCGTATTTTTTTTTAAGCTCCTCCATAAATTCTGCCATGGCATCACTTAATAATAATTCTGAAGGATTGGGAGGAATAGGGCCTGATAATATAATATCTAAATGAGGAATACCACTTTCTTGTTTAATATCATCTACGGTACTATCTCCTATTAAATAATTAACAACACCCGACTCATTAGATAATTCAAAATCGTCAAATATTTTTGGTTTCCGTAAATCAAGACCTACTAGAACTGTTTTCTTTTCGCTTAAAGCGAAAACAGAAGCAATATTAATAGATGTAAATGTTTTTCCTTCTCCACTCACAGATGAAGTAACCAATACTGTTTTGGCTCCCTTAATATCTTTTTTACGATACATAAACTGCAAGCTAGAACGCAATCCTCTAAAAGACTCTGATATAGAAGAACGAGAACGCTCACGTACGACTAAGTTATTACGGTGTTTACTCTTCCCTATAATACCTAATACAGGGATTTGAGATAGCTTTTTTAATTCGTCAGGATTTCCGATTTTAGTATTAAAGAACACTAATAAAAACACTAATACTAATGGAATAATTCCGCCAACAATGGCAGCTACAATATAATTAAGACGTGTGTTTGGACCTACTTGACCTCCCCCTACATCTTTTGCATCATCTATAAAAAGAATATCAGATACATTAGACGCTTTAATAATCGTAGCTTCACTACGTTTTGACAGATACAGATTGTATGCGCCTTGACTTAGCGTAAACTTACGCTCTATAGTAGCGAGTTCTTGTTCTTCTTCAGGGTATTTACGTAGCTCTGCCTCTG
Organism: Dokdonia sp.; assembly: GCA_047623725.1. Classification (GTDB taxonomy): domain Bacteria; phylum Bacteroidota; class Bacteroidia; order Flavobacteriales; family Flavobacteriaceae; genus Dokdonia. The sequence goes on from JBLHOX010000236.1 coordinate 817, forward strand.
CTTGAATGATATTCCTATTAATCTGGGTAATCTCTCCATCAATAATACTTGTCGATGATTTTATATTTTCTAATAAGACTTCTTTTTCTGCATTAATACTTCTGTCAATCTCTCTGAATTTAGGATTTCCTTCTTTTGCAGAATATTGTAAATCACTACGCTCTACAGATAAAGTTATAATCTTACTTACACTTGCAGAAATACTACCTTCTGTTATTCCTGCTACTGATGGTGCTGGTAAACTACCGCTACCATAGTCTGTACGAGAAGTAAGATACTTTTCTAATATATCATAATAAGATAAACGCTTTTCTAAATCTTCTTTTTCGCTATCATAAGATTTTAACTTTGAAGTCAATACGGCAGATCCTCCTTTGAGAGCAACATCTATATTATTATTTTTAAATTCATTGAGTTCATTTATAACAGATTGTAATTCTTTGTTACGATCTGTTAAACTACTATCTATAAATTTTATGGTATTGGTTGCAAATAGGTTTTTTCGCTCTAACTGATCTTTTTCTCTTACGATTACAGAAGCATTTAAATAATCTACTATACGATCCTTATTTGTGCCTGAAAGGCTTAATTCTAAAATAGAAGACCCTCTAGGATTTTGTAGAACAGAAATACCTCTATAACGTATTACAGTACCATTAAAATCACTTAAGCTCACAAAATATTCTCTCCCTGCTCTAGGCAGTACATCTGTTGGTTGAAAAACACCTTTCAAAAAAGGAAAGTTTAACGTATCACCTAGTTTGACAGTTTCTTTAAATTCTGGTGTAGGAACAGAAACAGACTCAAGCTCGTACGTACTATAATTATAAAGTCTAGCCTTATCACTTGAAAAAGGAATCGTAAATTCAAAAAGGCCATCACCTATATCTTTTATTGTTATACGCTTACCATATAATTGAGGTGCTGTATCGTTTAATCTAAATTTAAATGGTGTTTTACCATATACATCTGTAACATTATACTTCCCTTGCTGCGTATAATTAATATAATATTGAAGATAAGAAACTACTTTTTCTGTATGTGTTCGAGATTTAAAAAGAATAATATTAGTCTGGACTTTATCTGTAGTACCTCCCCAATTAAAAATCAGACTTGTATTTCCTGTAAATAAAGGGTTCTGATCGTCTTTAATAGAGATCATGTTACTGAGCCTATATACGGCTTGTTTGCGTATATTTTGATAATAAGCAACTCCAAAAGCAATACTCAGACAGAATATAAAAAGAGGCCAAAAGCTTAATACTTTGAGTACAAAACCTTTAAAATCAAAAAAACTACCTGAATCTTGTATGTCAAAATCTTCATCCATAGACTATAATCTTGTAAATAATAATATGGTTGTTGTCAAAGTTGTTAAAACCGTCAGTATTGTTCTAAAGGTATCTAAACCTGTTGTTCCAGCTCCCAAACTCTTTTGAGGCAATGGGTTTACAAGTATTAAATCATTAGGTTGGATATAATAATATGGAGATTGCATAGCATCTATTGACGTTAAGTCTATATGATGTATTTTTTGACCTCCAGGATACTGCCGTATAATTACAATATCTGTACGATCCCCTGTTAAGGGAACTCCTCCTGAATTTGCTATCGCATCAAGTAAAGAAATTCTTTCTGCTAACTCTGTCTTAACTCCAGAACTTCCTATTTCTCCTGTGATGGTGTAGCGTATTCCAGCAAGCTTTACGGTTACAAAAATATTAGCTTCTTCTTTAAAATAGTCTTCTAGCAATTTTTCTTCTACAATGGCCCGTATCTCTTCTGTAGTTCGACCTAAAACATTTACCTCTCCAAGAGTAGGCATGCGTATGTTTCCGTGTCTATCAACAGCAAAACCATCATAGTAATACCCTTCACCTAGAGATGCAGACTTAGATCCTATAGGGTTAAAAAACTCAACTAATTCTTGATCCAAAGCTTTTAATCGAATACTCAACACATCACTTACTTGCACTCTATATGGTTGTTGTTGTAATTGTAAACTAATTAAGCTGTCATTAGTCTTAGCCGTATTCTCTTGAAGATATGTAAGCTTTTTTATGGATATACAAGAAGTAAAGCTCGTAAAAACAACGAGCAATATGAGTATAGCTGGGTATTTCATTATGTTAGGGTTATAAATAACAAATATAGGCGTTCACCGTTAATAATGAAACTTTCATAGAGGATTAACCTATAATACACTTAACATTTTCTAAAAGGAATTATAATTAGTTGTTATACTAGGTATAGATTAGGTATTTTTGCAGTGTTAAAAAAGTTCGTTTTTTAGCACTCAAAACAAGTATTTGAGCTGAATTTCATCTTTCAGTTCAAATGTCAAAACAACATACACATTGAATTATCTTTCTGTAGAAAACATATCAAAATCATTTGGAGAACTTCCCTTATTTAAAGACATCTCTTTTGGTATCAATAAAGAGCAAAAAATAGGTTTTGTAGCAAAAAATGGAACTGGAAAAACTTCTATGCTCCAGATTATAGCAGGTCTAGAAGACACAGATAGTGGCCAAGTAGTATCTCGTAAAGGAATTACCATTTCCTATTTACCACAAGAGCCTAACCTATCTCCTACACTCACTGTAGAAGAAACCATATTTACTGGAGATAATCAAATAATTAAAACGATTTCAGCGTACGAAAAAGCATTGCTAAATCCAGAAGATGAAGATGCGTATCAAAAGGCATTTGAAGATATGGATGCTATGCAAGCTTGGGATTTTGAAACGCAATACAAACAAGTATTATCAAAACTAAAACTACACGATCTAGACAGAAAAGTAGCACTCTTAAGTGGTGGACAGAAAAAACGTCTTGCACTTGCATCGCTGCTTCTTAGCAAACCAGATTTAGTTATTCTTGATGAACCGACTAACCACTTAGACCTTGAAATGATCGAATGGTTAGAAGAGTATTTTAAGAAAGAGAACCTTACCATTTTTATGGTAACGCATGATCGCTATTTTTTAGAAAATGTATGTAATGAGATTATAGAACTTGATCAAGGAAAACTACATAGTTATAGAGGAAATTACGCATACTATCTTGAAAACAAAGAGCTCCGTATGGCAACGGAGTCTATGGAGTTAGCAAAATCAAAATTACTCTTTAAGAAAGAACTCGAGTGGATGCGTCGCCAACCCAAAGCACGTACTACAAAATCAAAATCGCGTATTGATGATTTTCATAAAATCAAAGAGAAAGCGAGTCAGCGAAGAAATGATCATGAGGTACAGCTAGAAATCAATATGGAACGTTTAGGAAGTAAAATTCTTGAATTCCATAAAGTAAGTAAAGCCTTTGGAGATCTAAAAATACTAGATCAGTTTGAATATGTTTTTAAAACTGGAGAACGTATTGGGGTTATAGGAAAAAATGGAACTGGTAAATCCACATTCCTTAATATTATGACTGGTGCTTTACTTCCTGATGCTGGTAAAGTAATTGTAGGAGATACTGTAAAGTTTGGGTATTACACTCAAAAAGGAATTGACATCAAGCCTGGTCAAAAAGTCATTGAGGTTATTAAAGAATTTGGAGATTTCATTCCTCTTAAAAAAGGACGAGTCATCTCAGCAGGACAACTACTAGAGCGTTTCCTTTTTGATCCAAAAAAGCAATATGATTTTGTAGAAAAATTAAGTGGTGGTGAGCGTAGACGCTTATACCTATGTACTGTTTTTATACAAAATCCTAATTTTCTAATCCTTGATGAACCTACAAATGATCTTGATGTAGTCACGTTAAATGTGCTCGAAAACTTTTTATTGGATTTTCCCGGATGTCTTGTCGTCGTATCTCACGACCGTTATTTTATGGACAAGATTGTAGATCATCTTTTTGTATTTAAAGGGGATGCTATTATTGATGGCTTTCCTGGAAATTATTCTGACTATCGTACCTATGAAGGGAATGTGAGTTTCAATCATACAGATACGGCTACTAAAGCTGCTAGTCAAAAAGTAATTGCTAGTGCTACAGAAACACCATCATCAGAAACTAAATCGTGGAAAGAAAAAGAACATACAGGAAAACTATCTTATAATGAGCAAAAAGAACACACCAAGCTAGAGCGTGAAATTGCACAACTAGAACGAGATAAAACTAAAAAAGAAAAAGAATTTTTAAATCCTGATTTAACACAAGATCAAATTACAGAAGCATCTGCCGCTTTGGAGAAAATAATAAAAAGTCTAGAGACCAAAGAAGAACGTTGGTTTGAACTCTCTTCAAAAATGGAAGGGTAATGACTATCGATTGGAGATTTTTGATTTGCCGGAAGTAGGATGAAGGGATGCTAGATGCTGGGTGAAGCGGTGTTGGATGTTGGAAGTTTTTTTTGAAATTTGTGATTTGGTATTTATTTTGGATGCTGGGTGCTGGATGTTGGTGCTGGATGTGGAAGCGGAAAGCTTTCCTTAAAAATTATCAATCTTAATATAAGGCGATTGAGTGATTTGATTTCGCCGAAAGGCAGAAAACAAATAGTATCGAAATCCCGATTTTGAACTTGAAATTTTAGATTTTAGATTTTAGATTTTAGATTTTAGATTTTAGATTTTAGATTTTAGATTTTAGATTTTTAAATATATTTTAAAATTTTTATATAAACATTGTTCCAT
>JBLHOX010000237.1:0-5458 GCA_047623725.1 Dokdonia sp.
ACTATAATAGCAATAAGGATATTTTCTATTTGATATTCTGCACGCAGTGCGAGAAGTGATGTTAAACTACCCGGTCCTGCAAGTAATGGAAATGCCAGTGGAAAAACAGAGACCGTTTTTGCACTCACACCCTCATCATCTTTAAATATACTTACACCTAAAATCATTTCTAATGCTAGGAAAAACAGGATAAAAGATCCTGCTACTGCAAACTCATTTACATTAACTCCTATGATACTAAGGATGCTTTCTCCTATAAATACAAAGGCAATCATGATAATCAGTGCTACTATAGATGCCTTTGCACTTTGAATATGTCCTGCTTTTTTACGCAGTTTGATAACAATAGGAATATTACCTACAATATCAATAACTGCAAATAAAATCATGGTTGCTGCCGTTATTTCTTTAACATCAAAATTCATAATAATAGGGATTCATAATATGAGTGGCAAAATTACTATAAATTATATGATTTTAGGTGTACAATATCTGTGAATGTGTACGCTTTCGCGAAAGCGTACACAGGAAATATTCAACAATGAGTTTTATCAGAAAGCACATACATTGCAAACCTTTTTAAATCTTTATATAGCTATTTTATAGCTCGTACTTTCGAGGTATCTTTGCGGCATGTTTCAGCTTAAAAATACCATCGTTTCTGAAGATATCATAGAAAAAGATTTTGTGTGTAATCTCAATGCCTGTAAAGGAGAGTGTTGTATATCAGGTGAAGCTGGAGCTCCACTAGAAAAAGACGAAGCCTTAACACTTAAAGCGATTTATGAAGACGTAAAGCCTTTTTTACGACCAGAAGGCATTGCGGCTATAGAAGCGCAAGGCACGTCTATTATAACAGATTCAGGAGAGTTGGAAACCACCTTAGTCAATGGAGCAGAATGCGCCTATGTAACGTTTAATGACAAAGGGTTTGCTAGCTGTGGTATAGAAGATGCTCATAACGCAGGCAAAACAGACTTTAAAAAACCAATGTCCTGTCATTTATATCCTGTTCGTGTACAAAAATACAGTTCGTTTTCGGCAGTAAATTATCACAGATGGCCTATTTGTGATGATGCATGTACTTTAGGAAAAGAATTACAAGTACCAGTTTATAAATTTTTGAAAGAAGCGCTTACGCGAAAATTTGGAGAAGCTTGGTATGAAGAGCTAGAAAATGCCGCAAAGGAAATTAGACCCTAAGTGAAGCCTCGATGTAGGCTATCTACTTTCTCCAACAGAAAGAAATATGCTATGAAAATTACATCCAAATTACCAGAAGTAACCTCCTCTATTTTTAGTGTCATGGGACAGATGGCTCAAAAGCATCAAGCCATTAATCTTTCTCAAGGATTTCCAGGATTTGATACAGACCCCGCATTACATGCACTTGTGACAGAAGCCATGGCTTCTGGACATAATCAGTATGCTCCTATGCAAGGAACCTATAGCCTTAGAGAGCAAATCGCATCAAAATTAAATACGCTTTATGGAAGTGAATATCATCCGGAAAATGAGGTAACGGTAACCGTAGGTGCCACACAAGCTATCTATACGGCGATTTCTGCCTTTGTACATGTAGATGATGAGGTTATTGTGTTAAAGCCCGCCTACGATTCTTATGAACCTGCTATTCTTGTACATGGAGGAAAAGTAGTCCCGATACAATTAAAAGCCCCCGATTATAAAGTAGATTGGAATGCCGTTCAAAAAGCCATCACACCAGCCACAAAAATGTTGATTATCAATACCCCACATAATCCTACAGGAACGGTATTGACAAAAGCAGACATGATTGCTCTAGAACGCATTCTAGAAGGCACAGACATTGTATTGCTTAGTGATGAGGTGTATGAGCATATTGTATTTGATGGAGTAACACATGAGAGTGTTGCAAAGTATCCTAAACTTGCAGAAAGAGCTTTTATTACAGCATCTTTTGGGAAGACATTTCACAATACAGGATGGAAAATGGGATATGCAGTAGCGCCCAAGCAACTCATGGAAGAATTTCAAAAAGCGCATCAGTTTGCTGTTTTTTCTGTGAATCATCCCACACAAAAAGCGTTTGCTCAGTATTTAAAAACGCCTAGCCATTATTTAGAATTAGGTGGTTTTTACCAACGTAAAAGAGATTTGTTTTTAGACCTTATTAAGGATTCTCGATTTAAAATGACACCATCTTTAGGCACATATTTTCAATTATTAGATTATAGTGATATTACAGAAGAGCATGATATTCTTTTCGCCGAAAGGCTTATCAAAGAAAAAGGCATTGCTTCTATACCAACCTCTGTTTTTAATCTAGATCAAGAGGATTTTAAAATGCTGCGGTTCTGCTTTGCAAAAACAGACGAGACTTTGGAGAAAGCAGCAGCAATTCTTAACCGTATATAACATGATACGAAGTTTTAAATGTTTATTACTACTACTTTTATTGAGTATTTCTTCGTGTACTGTATTACAATGGCGATCAAGTGATCTAGAGATTCAAGAATATTTTACAGAAAAAAAGATTCCTACAGAGATAAGCTATTTTGAGATTGATAGTCTAGATCTAAAAATCCGTGTCCAGCATATCAAGCAATCTGACACCGATATTAATCTATAGAATTCCTCGAGGTTCTACCTCGGGGTCAAAGAGGAAAGTTTGAAAACGGATAGTTTTCATAAAACTAAAAATAAGTTTTTTCCGCTTGATACCTCGATGGCTCTGCCTCGGGGTAGTTCATTATCGTATTTTTTCACGGCTCTCCTAGTTCGTTATCTGCTTGGAATGGCTATTTGAATGACACGGCATTTGTAAAAGAAGCCACAATTCATGCGATAGATAGGCCTGGATATGGCTATTCTAATTTTGGAGATGCTATCACGTCTATAGATGAACAAGCTAAAGTGATGAGCGCACTTTTAGACCATTATAATCTTGAAAACGTGATTGCGATAGGTTCTTCGTATGGAGGACCGCTGGCAGCAAGACTTGCGTATGAGAATGATCGCGTAAAAGGGGTGGTGATGATCTCTCCCGCCATTGATCCAAATAATGAAAAGAAAATCTGGCAATCTCGCTTTACCCAATGGTGGATTACAAGATGGTTAACTCCTACAGGATATCGCGTTGCCGGTGATGAAAAAACCACGCATGCACAAGAGCTGGCTTTGATAGCAGATGATTGGAATAAAGTAACAATTCCTGTACTACACATTCATGGAGACGTAGATGATATTGTGCCTTATAAAAATGTAGATTATACCAAAGAAGTCTTTCCTAATATACAGATCATCACAACGCCTAATACAGGTCATGAGATTGCTTGGGGACGACCCGACTTATTGAAGCCGATGATTTTGGAGTTTATGGAGCGAGTGTTTTAATATATTTTCTATTCCTCATACCACTTCAAAACCCCAAAGTCAAAAGGGGTCCATAAACTTGCTTTCATATCACTTTCTTTAAGAGCGGTATTTGCCCACGTATTGCAGGTGTTATAAAACATATAATTTCCTTTTGCTCTGTAAAAATTATCTCTGCTAGGCGTATACCTAGCACCTTCTACAACCTGTTTCTCGTTTTTATCTTCATGAAACGCAGCGAGTATATACGTATTTAATTTTTTGAGTTGGGTGCCTGTCACAGATACAGCAATCCATTTGTCACGTTTAGAACGATATCGCGTGACGTGGACTAATGTTTTACTTTTTAAGAAAGCAGCTCTAAATGCCGTCGAAAACGTAAGATCTCCCCAAGTTGGGGTATTGATATAAAAATTTTCTTCTCCCCATCCAAAAGCAAAAAACTGTTCTTTAGGGTGATAGATTTGACCTTCTAATAAGGGTGATGCAATGAGATTTTTAGGAAGTATAATATCGCTATGTACTCCATTAGTGGTGAGGTATATGATATGCTTTTTTTGAGCACCTTCTGTTTTTTCAGCAACAGGGATACAGGTTAAGATCAAAGAAATGACGATATACGCCACAGGGATTAATAGGATAAATCCTAGAATCTTTAAAAACCGTTTTAAGATTGTTTTGTATATCATAGAGATACATACTATTTTAAATAAATATTTAATCTATACAGAAATAGTTATAATAATCTACAATTTCTGCAAGCGTATTGCTTTTGAATTCACCATCATCAAACCGTTCTGAAAAATCTTCGCAATCATTAAAGAGCTTACGCACATATCTTTTATATCCTATTTTAGGAATCTCTATATACTCTTCTTGTCCTTTTTTATTTAAGTAGTATTTCCGTACAATTTCATTACCCGTTTTTACAACGTGTGGAAATCTAGATGGATTATCAGAATAACGAAGTTCAGGAACTGACTTTCCATAGAGTATATACTCACCTTGGATAACAACTTTTAACAGTGTATATCTAAGTCTATTTTTGAGATCTACATATCTAAACGTCTGTTGATTTTTATACCAAAAAAAATCAATTTCTTTGACCATTAAATCAGTCCAAGTATCATATTCTTCTTCACTTTCTAACCTAAACTTAATGTTGTTTTTTTGAATATAACCGTATCCTTCTAATGAAGTTCCATCTCTAAAATGAATAGTAGCCTTTAATTCTTGAGCGTTGGAACTGTATACCAAGCAGAAAACAATTAATAGTACGAAACGCTGAATCATATTATAGAGCTTTACTAAGTTTTGCCATAAATTCACCTATTTTACTAGGTTCTAGCCAACGAGTTACGATGACAAGATCATGTTTACGATCTACGATAATAAAATTCCCACCAAACCCAGCAGCATAGTACACATCTTCTCCTACGTTTTCCCAATGTCTAGCCCCTTTTTTATTGAGCCACCACATAAAACCATAATTCACATTTGGGGTAGAAGGTTCAATAGCGTGTTGTATCCAATCGGAAGAGATCAGGCGTTCTTTGTTCCAAACTCCATCGTTTAGAAATAAAAGTCCAAAACGAGCCATATCTTCTGCACTTATAAATAGACCCGCACCACTATGACCACCTCCAGTAACAGATTTCATTTGGATGCCATCTATCTCGGTCCATGCATCTTTGTACCCATGCCATCTCCAGGTAGTAGAAGCGCCTATTTTATCCATTAGCTCTTCTTTTAAAACTTGAGGTAATGGCTTGCGCCAAACGTGTAAAAGACTATATGATAATACATTTACACGCACATCATTATACTCCATGACAGTGCCTGGTGTTTTGGGTGCTGCATATTGCCAGTCATCTAAATCACCTTCTCTAGGCGGACGATCTCCCCAATCTTTTCCGCTCCAAAGGATTCCTTGCCAAGCGCTATTTTGCTGTAATAAGTGTCGCCACGTAATTTTAGCATTGTGACGTCCGTCAAAAGTGCCATCCCAGAGATAGTTTTTTACAGGATCATCTACCGTAGCAATTAGATTTTTATCTATGGCGAGTCCAGCCATGGTAGATAAGAAGCTTTTGGTGACAGAAAA
>JBLHOX010000238.1:0-5451 GCA_047623725.1 Dokdonia sp.
GTGCTGTAATTTGAATATCACTTGCTTGTCCTTGAGCACCTCCAGAAGGTTGGTGTATCATCACACGTGCGTGTGGCTGTATAAAACGACGTCCTTTTTCTCCTACAGAAAGAAGAAGTGACCCCATGCTTGCAGCCAGTCCTGTACAAATAGTAGAGACAGGGCTCTTAATTTGTTTGATCGTATCATACATTGCAAATCCAGAAGTGACATACCCTCCAGGGCTGTTAATGAATAATTGAATCTCATCGTTACTTATAGAATCTAGGTATAATAAACGATCAATGACGTGCTTTGCACTACTATCTTCTACCATTCCCCAAAGGAATATTTTACGCTGATCTAAAAGAGAGGTATCTATTGCGTCTTGTACTTTTGTCTTTTTTTCCATACTTGTGCCCACGAAGGCGGGTATCTTTTCATCTCCGTGAAGACGGAGATCTCATAAATATTAACTTCATTTCAATAAAAGCTGGAGGCTGTTATCATTACGCTTTCGCGAAAGCGAACCTCAACTACTTCTGTATCTAAAAATAAAAAAGGTTTGGCACTACACCAAACCTTTTGTATAATCTTAAGGGTATCTTAGTTTAAAAGATCGTCAATCGCGTCTGTATATACTTTTTTTGGAGCAACACCTACTTGACGTCCTACAACTTCTCCGTTTTTAAACATTAATACAGTAGGGATGTTACGCACGCCGTATTTTGCTGCAAATTCTTGATTTGCATCTACGTCTAGCTTTCCAATAACCGCTTTTCCTTCATATTCTCCTGCGATTTCTTCAATAACCGGTCCTACCATACGACAAGGCCCACACCAAGCAGCCCAAAAGTCTACCAATACAGGCTTGTCACTGTTTAATACTGTTTCTTCAAAAGATGCATCTGTGATTTCTAATGCCATAACTATATAATTTTAAAGTTTTAATCCAATTTGATATGCAAACTTAGTCAAATATTTTGCCAAAGCTTACAGCGCTAGTATCAACTTTGGTTATTACACCATTGAATCCCTTGATACCACTATGTTTGTCAATTTGTCCTTCCTGCTTTTTTTATATCTTATTTTGGGCGTGTCCCCTTTATCCTGAAACACGTTCAGGAATCGGGGTCGGGCTATCCGTTCATACGCTTCGTACAAAAGAAAATAGCACTGAGTGTTTTTTGCGTAGCATTAAAATGTATAGAAGTGCCCTTTTCTTTTGTCCTGTAGGGTAACCACTACTATCCCTCACGCATAAGCGAGGAACTTTATATCCTGTCACTCTATTATTAAAATACCTTCAATCTTTTCTAATGGCACGAATTTATAATTCAATTTATTATCTAATAAGATAAGCATATTTTTTGTAAAATTATCAATACAAAAAATTTCGGTTTGAGAGTTTTTCCAATAGTCAAGAAGAGATTTATGCAATGTAAATTGAATAGGATTATCTAAAATAAGCTTGTAAATGGGAGTATCATCCGATAATGGTTTTATATAGATGAGATCTCTTATCATAAGTTCTGGACCAGCAGCTCCTTTATTTATATAACGGCTTATGACAAAATAGGCCTCATCATAAACCTCCGATATATAAAGAGAGTTTGGTATTCTTGAAGATTTGTAAATTAATTTTCTATTATAATATATTTCATTAAAAACAGAATCAGAAGATATAAGACGTTTTAAATTATATTTTGAAGAAACCTTTTGAGCCTTAGCTTGCGAAGAGCTATATAATGATACAGGTACAAGAAATTCACCTTGAATACTATCCAATTCATAAGAAGAACGTCCAGTAACCTCAGCGGTTTTTTGAACACTACAGCTTAAAAAAAAGAGAATTGTAATTATCGGTATAAATATTTTAGCCAAATTCACTTATCAATTACCTTCTACTACCCAACACCTGCAACGCAAAATACACCAAGGTTGCCAGTGATCCTATAGCGGCAACTACATACGTACGTGCCGCCCATTTTAAAGCATCTTTTGATCCTGCGTATTCTTCTGGAGTCACTATCTTTTCTGCTTTCAACCATGCTAAAGCACGATTACTAGCATCATACTCTACAGGTAAGGTAATAAAACTAAATAATGTTTGCACCGCGTATAAGCCAAGTCCAATCATCGCAAGTGTACTACCCGCACCTGCAAATGATGTAATACTCATCAATACAAGTCCTCCTATAATCACCCATTGTGACATTTTTGAAGAGATGCTTACTAAAGGGACTAACTGTGATCTCATTTTTAAGAACCCATACGCTTTTGCGTGTTGCACTGCATGACCAACTTCATGAGCAGCTACAGCAGCGGCCGCCGCGTTACGCTGACCATACACCACTTCACTTAAGTTAACGGTTTTATTTGTTGGGTTATAATGATCTGTAAGTTGACCACGCACAGAAATGACTTTTACATCTCGTATCCCATTATCTGCAAGCATCTTTTCGGCAATCTCTGCACCAGACATTCCGTTGCGTAAATGTAATTTAGTATAGTAGTCAAATTTGCTTTTAAGTTTCTTACTTACCAGCATACTTACTAATCCGATGGCGCCTACAATAATATAGTAACCCATATATCCTCCTAACATACTTGTTTGTTTTATGAATTTAAAATTACAAAAAGTATGGCAATAATAAGACCAATCTTAGAAAGTGCAGTTTTGTCAGCTATTCTGTATGAATCTTACGACGAACTACTTTTAAAGTGCTCCCTGATTTCTATGAATACACTTGGTAATAGATCAAACCCGCATTATGTATTAGAACTTCGTGATGAGATTTGAAGAAGCAATAAAATATGACGTTTTCTGAGTTTTAGCATAGCATCGCTATGGTCAAACTCAAAAATGTAGTGTAGCGGTATATTTTGAAGTGTCTTCAAGTTGTAATAGATTTTCTAATACATAATGCGGGTTATACACCGCTCTGTTCTCAAATCGAATTACCTTAAAACCTAGTGCTTCTAAGTCTTTTGTTCGTTGAGTATCATATTCTTGAGCTTCCTCATTAAAATGAACTTCTCCGTCTAGTTCGATGATTAGTTTCTCAGATGGACAATAGAAGTCTACGATATAATTAAGAATGCTATGTTGTCTTAAAAACCGTTTACCATCCAGTTGTTTGTTTTTAAGTTCTTTCCATAAAAAACGTTCTGCAGGCGTTGCATGGTTGCGAAGTGATTTTCGATAGGTCTCTAAGTGTTTTCTAGAGTGGATGGTCATGGTTTAAATATACTGGTTTTCTGGCTAGCTTGCAGCTTCGCCAATCCCTCTGTCAAAAACGTTGTTTTTGACATCTCCCTTTTTAAAAAGGGAGAAGCCTTGCTTACTGCTGTGTGGGCTTCAAATAAAAGCCTTTGTTTACAGTTTTATAGAATGTGTGAGAGCTTTAAATAAAAGCCTTTTTTTGCTATTGTGTGAAAATGTAAGTCGCTTCAAATAGAAGCTTTTCTCACTATTGTGATGAAATAAGTATGACTTTAAATAAAAGTCTTGTCTGTTAGTAGGATAAAGTATGTGTTACGCTAATTATAAGTTTTTGCTTACGATTGTGTGGAAATGCAAGTCATTTTAAATAGAAGTTTTGTTTTTTTATGACACCTCTTTCAATTATAAACAAGAAGATAATTAAGAATAACAAAAGCTGTTTAAAAACGAGAACAAAAGCCTCTTCCTTTTTTAAAGGGAGATGTCTGCAAAGCAGACAGAGGGATGGATTATCTATTCCTATATTTCAACTTAAAACAAACCAATAAAAAAACAGAAACAATGGTAATACCATTCGCAAGGATCAAAGAAAGACTGTCTTTGTAGATCCCATACACAAGCCAGAGCGTAACGCCTATAAAAAACATTGCCAGCATCGGAAGTGATAAACTAGCAACATTTTTAGTCTTCCAAGTCTGATATACCTGAGGTAAAAATGCAGCAGTCGTAAGTAGAGCAGCAGCAAAACCTATAATTTCTATATCTACACTATTCATTCTGTTTGAGGAATTATATTACTATCAGGAAAGCTCTTTGTTTTAGTTTTGAATTTATCAGTAGAAAATGCTTTTGTTAGATTAGCATGTGTTTTTCTGAAATTAGATGAATCAGGGTAATAGCTTATTTCTATGGATTTAATATTTTCATGTTCTACTATTAAATTTAAAATTGTGCGATCAGATTCACCACAAGAATGTCCAATAAAACAGACATCAATATTTTGATTATTATCCAAATAGCTTATTAAATTTTTATAGTTATTTGTTAAAGAATATTCTTGAGATTTTATAAAACGAATATATTCTTCATCTAAACTTAATAAGCTTTTGTAGTGCTCATTTTCATTGCCATACCCAAAAATAGGACTATTTGAGGATTCTTTTATTTTACCATGTATATGATTTACTGAGCAATTCTTTTTTTCTATTTTCTCTAATGTATTTATGTAAAGGTCTAATGTATTTGTATAATTAAAATTTAGAAAATAAATATGTGATGGACCTCCTTTTATAAAAAGATTAATTAATAAGGGATTATAAGTAAAATCATTTTTTTCTGTTATCTCGTAAAGATAATTTTCTAAATGTTTTTTAAGGTTTTCAAAATCTTGATTTAATTTATTGGTCATTTTGAGGCTTTCTCTATATTCTAATAATTTTTTAAAATAGAATGTTTCTATATCTACCCAATTGTAATTATTATCAGAAAGTTCAATAATTAAATCTCTAAAAAATTGGTTTTCAAAACGTAATTTTTCTTTTTTTTCAAGATCTATGTAACGATATTTGAAATCATCAAAATCATCAAAATAATATTCTCCAGAAACAGAAATTAAATCATTATAAACAGTTCTTTTTTCATTATGAGTAAATATCACATGCTTTATGAAATGTAAATAACTTGTTTTAAGTAAATGAGACAAGTCTAACCCGTTCCCAATAACAATTAATTTATGTTTTTCTTCTTTTTTCATTGAATCTACCCCACTATATTCACAATCTTTCCAGGAACGATAATCACCTTTTTAGGGGTGCGTCCGTCGAGATACATAATTGTTTTTTCATGTGCCATTACGACTTCTTCTATCTGATCTTTGGTGTAGTCTAATGGAAGTTCTAATGTAAACTTCATTTTTCCATTAAAAGAGATCGGATAGTTTTTAGCACTCTCTACTAAGTGACTTGCGTCAAAAATCGGGAATGGTGCTTCAGAAATACTTTCTGTATGTCCTAATTTCTCCCATAACTCCTCTGCGATATGTGGCGCATAGGGTGCGATCAAAATAGCTAATGGTTCTAAAATAGCTCTAGACGTACATTTTTGTGCCGCCAACTCATTACCAGCAATCATAAAGGTAGAAACCGACGTATTGAAACTAAAGTTCTCGATGTCTTCTTCTACTTTCTTAATCGTTTTATGAAGGGTCTTTAAGTTGTCTTTTGTAGGCTCAGCATCTGTAACGGTAA
>JBLHOX010000239.1:0-5441 GCA_047623725.1 Dokdonia sp.
AGGATATCTATACCTATGGTTTTATAGAGATTACAAAAAGGCTATTGCAGATTTTAATGCTAGTGATACATTAACTCCAGATTTCATTGATGCTCCACAAGGACAAAGCGTAGATTATTGGAGAGGTGTAGCCTATTTAGGTCTTGAAGATTATAAAAACTCCATACACTCTCTCGACAAACACATTGAAGCAGAGACGCTGCAAGCTGGTGAAGAGTGGGTAGATCAAAAAGCTTTTCTTTTTAGAGGGATTTCATATTATGAATTGAAAGAATATGAACAAGCACTCATTAATTTTGACAAAGTAATTAAGTATTCAAAAGACAAGACAGCAGATGCGAATTACTACAAAGCTTTAACACTACAAAAAACAGGAAGCATTACTACCGCCATAACTCATGCAGATAGAGCATTAAACGCATTTAATGAAGGCTATTACAATGAGAGACCCTATGTAGAAGAAATGAGACAGATATACATACAAGACCTTATTTTACTTAAAAATTCACTCAAAGAAAAATGAAAAAAGGAAGACGTATTTTTATTATCATTCTATTTTTTGCTCTTATTGGGCTATTTTCCTTAGGGTTTTATTACAAATCCCAAGAAGATGGATTAATTCTAGGTAATAAAATGATAGGCCTTGCTATCGCAGGTGGTGTTTTTATACTCATGCCAGTGTTTATCTACCATCGGTGGAAAGACAAGAATGTCCATGACTATATGCTTACAAAAGAAAACATCATGAAAATGAAGGAATATAATGACTCAAAAGAGCGCTGAGCCCCATTTGTTTACAAAAATAAAACCAATTGTAAACAATATGTTAAAAATTAAAAACGTAAATTTGTTCTTTATTAATATTTTTATTTTTTATAATGGAAGGAACAGTTAAATTTTTCAATGAATCAAAAGGTTATGGTTTTATAACTAATGATGACACTGGTAAAGACATCTTTGTACACGTTACAGGTCTTAATGGTGAAACTATCAACGAAGGAGACAAAGTTGAGTACGTAGAAGAAGAAGGAAGAAAAGGAATGACAGCTGCACAAGTACGTGTACTGTAATGATATAGATAGTATCTTTTTACGATTATTAAAGCCTGCAATAGCAGGCTTTTTTTATGGAATTAATTTAAGTTACGCTTTTCTACAAAAAACCGTTTCATTAAACTTTGAGAGGCTGCAGCAAGTATGCCGCCTTCTATTTTAGTTTTAGGATGTAGTGTTGTTCCCATTACTTTACAACCACGTTGCTCATCTGTAGCACCATATACAATACGATCTATTTGACTCCAATACAAAGCACCTGCGCACATCTGACAAGGCTCTAATGTCACATACAGTGTACATTTATGTAAATATTTACCTCCTAAATAATTTGCCGCAGCTGTAATTGCCTGCATCTCTGCATGCGCAGTAACATCTGTAAGACGTTCTGTAAGATTATGTGCTCTTGCTATAATTTTATTATTAGCAACAACAACAGCACCCACAGGGATTTCTCCAAGTTCATAAGCAGTTTCAGCCTCAACAAGAGCCCGCTTCATAAAATAAGTATCATCAAAAGGATCTAACATAGGAATGGTATTTCAATATTCAAAAATACAATATCAAGACGTACCTTTGCTATATGCTAGATCATATTGATAGTCCACATGCATTAAGGCAGCTTACTGCCGATCAATTACCACAACTGAGTAAAGAGTTACGCCAGTTTATTATTACCATTCTAGCCACAAAAGAAGGACATCTAGGAGCAAGTCTGGGTGTCGTTGAATTAACAATAGCACTACATTATGTATTTAATACTCCAGAAGACAAACTTATTTGGGATGTAGGACATCAAGCTTATGTACATAAAATTTTAACGGGCAGAAAAGATATTTTTCACACCAATAGACAAAAAGGAGGCATCAGTGGGTTTCCTAAAATCTCAGAAAGCATTTATGACACTTTTGGTGTAGGACATAGCAGCACTTCTATTTCTGCTGCATTAGGTATGGCTATCGCTGCTAATTTACAAGGAAAAGAACAACAACAACATATTGCTGTTATAGGAGACGCATCCATCGCAAGCGGCATGGCCTTTGAAGGTCTTAACCATGCTGGTGTTACAGATGCAAACTTACTTGTCATACTCAACGATAATGCAATAGGTATTGACCCAAGTATAGGGGCATTAAAAAAATACCTCACAAATGTCAAAAAGGGAACAGCTCGAGAAGAGAATATTTTTGAAGCGCTTAATTTTGAGTATCACGGCCCAGTAGATGGACATGATCTCCCTGCGCTTGTTAGCATATTAAAGAGACTACAGAAAACGAAAGGTCCTAAATTCCTGCATGTAATTACAACCAAAGGAAAAGGATTAGCCCTTGCAGAAAAACACCAAGTAACGTATCACGCCCCTGGGAAATTTGATGCAACGACTGGAGAACGTCATGCTAAAGACACTACAAAACTACCTCCAAAATACCAAGATGTATTTGGTCATACGATTGTAGAACTTGCTACTATCAATAAAAAAATAATAGGTATTACTCCAGCAATGCCCACAGGAAGTTCTCTTAAATATATGATAGAAGCATTTCCTGATCGCGCTTTTGATGTAGGAATAGCCGAGCAACATGCAGTCACGCTATCTGCAGGAATGGCAACACAAGAAATGGTTGTATTCTGCAACATTTATTCTACCTTTTTACAGAGAGCTTATGATCAAATCATACACGATGTTGCTTTACAAAACCTACCTGTTATATTCTGTTTAGACAGAGCAGGACTTGTAGGCCAAGACGGACCTACACATCACGGATCTTTTGACCTCGCGTATCTTAACTGCATACCTAATATGATCATCTATGCACCAAAAGATGAAATAGATCTTCGTAATATCATGTACACTGCACAATTAGGACTACCACATCCTATTGCTATACGATATCCTAGAGGAAGAGGCATCACAGTAAACTGGAAACAACCGTTTCAAAAAATCACTATTGGTAAAGGGCATTGCATCCAAAAAGGAAAACGCATTGCCATTCTCTCTATAGGAACTGTCATACACAATGCGATACAAGCAACCAAAGACAATTCAAATAACGTCAGTATATATGATATGGGATTCTTAAAACCTATAGATACTGATTTACTAGATGTTGTTTTTAACACGTATGAAATCATCATCACTCTAGAAGATGGCACTATAAAAGGAGGACTAGGAAGTGTTATTACTGATTACGCTTTCGCGAAAGCGTACAAAGGCACCATAAAATCACTTGGAATACCTGATCGTTTTATAGAACACGGAACTACCGAGGAGCTCCAAGAAGAAATAGGAATCTCACCTAAAGAAATCTCTAAAATAATTGATAATACCAATTATGATTTAAAATGAGCCTAAAGAATTTGAATTATAACGTGCTCAGATGAGATAGAAAATCAAAGCATAGTTTTAACTACGGTTTTATTTTATATTGAAATATGAATGCGATAGAAATAAATTATTAGGTGTATTTTAAGGTATAGTTGGTATAGCTATCTATAAAAAAAAAGGCTAGTTCGTTAAAACTAGCCTTTTTTAATCTATGTTGATTTTAAGTATTTACTCAATAATAAGTTTAGAAGTAACACTATTATTATCAGTAATAATATTCATAATATACACTCCTCTAGATAATCCTGTTGCACTAACAGACACATTACCTTCAAGAGTTGCAGATTTATCATATACCACTCTACCATTAATATCGTAGATACGTATTTGACCTTCTCCAAATGCACCAGCAACACTTACTGTAATTTCTCCATTTGAAGGATTAGGATATATACTGAAAACAGAATCTAAATCGTTCTCATTTACACTAAGTAACTCTTCACAGTTTGCAATAACATCACTAGGGATATCAAAAGCTTCTACTTGATCAAATCTGTTATTAGAACTTCCTTGTTCAGCACTAAATCCTGCTCCACGAGCAGCAAAAACATTCCAGATAGTACATGTTGCAAAATCTTTTTCATCTTCAGGAATAAGTGTGTTCATCTCTACCGCAGCAAGAAGAGCATCTCTACCATCTATAAATCCTGGACTACAAGGCTGTAGTTTTAAACCATCAATAACTAATTGTATTGCAATATTATTTCCTCCTGTACCATTGTATACGTCTGCATCAAAACCATATTGATCAATAAATGCCCATGTCATATCCCATATCATAGTAGCCCATACGGTACCTATTCCATGTGGGCGTGAGATATTATTAGCATCTGCTACATCTGCATACGTTAGATCATTTACAGCAAAGTTAGTACTATAACGTCTTGGTCTAATACCTTGTCCAGTAATAGGCTGATTAATCGCATATGTTCCAATACCTCTTCCTCCTTCAGCAGTATCTTCTGCTTTCATTGTAAGCATTAATCCAAAATAATCAGACCATCCTTCTCCCATTTGCTCTTCATTACCTAAACAACCTGAGTTAAAACGCCCACCTGTTAAACGGTTAGAGATTCCATGACCATACTCATGAGCAATAATTCCATTATCTAAAGAACCATCAATACGACGCGCTCCAGTAATAAGAACATCATTAATAGACTCTCCATTTTCTAATGCTGCTATAATAGCTTCTCCAACAGCTTGAGTTACCATTCCAGCTGGTATCGTTGCAGTTGTAGTGTCACCAGCTCCAATTCCTAAGTTAATAGGTGCATCAGCTACATTGTTTACGATGATTACCCCAATAGCTCCTGCTTCTTGAGCAGCTTCTACCTTGATAACAAACGTACAACTACCTCTACGTAAAACCGCAATTTTACCGTTAAGGTCTGCAGGGTTTGTAATAGCATCACAAATATCAAGAGGATCATCACTCTCTGCCGAAGCATCATCATCCATAGCTAACGCTAAGTCTCCTAAGAGACCCTCTATTGGCCAGATTGAACTAAACGTACTAGACGTTATAGGATAATCTCCTGTTTGTGAACCTGAAGGTATATTTACATTAGGTATCTCTCCAGAAGTATTCCATAAGAACATCGTCATTCCTGGATTTTGACCATCTGGTGGTGTCCCAAATGTCGCATTATTTATACCACTACCGTCTTGAGCATCTGCAAATACAAAATCACTTGCACTTCCTCCGTTTCCGTAGTTATTTTCTTGAAAATTTCCTGCTGCCTCGTCAAATCCATATTCATAAAATACATCGTGCATGATATTGTTCCAGTAAAAAAGATTTACTGTCGCTGCTTCTGTAAATGCACCAGCGTCTTCACTATCATCTAATGGAAAGTCAAAAATTAATTCATCACCTCCATCTGGTGCATCACCTACTCCATTGTTTCCATTTGCATCTTCTTGAGACCAAACATTGTTTCCTCTTGTAATAGTAAACTCTGCTCCTGCAGCTCCATTCGTATCATGCCATCCAAAAGGAG
>JBLHOX010000240.1:0-5434 GCA_047623725.1 Dokdonia sp.
CTTCTTCTTCTTCTTCTTCTTCTTCTGTTTTTACCGCTGTATTTGCAACAATCTCTTCATAAAAAGTCTCATTGAGTGTGGTTTGAAAAGCGGCAAAATATACATAATACCTATCGGCTCGTGTTTTGAATTGTAACTTAAAACCATTGTTGTTTGTCGCAATACTCTTATTTATTTCGTTGGGGATAGTGATTTTAGCAATATCAAACCCTAAGGTGTTTTCACTATTAGGAGTTCGATCTGTAAAGAGTGTATTGTCTATGGTAATGCTACTATTAAAAAAATTATTAGAAGCTCTAACATCGTTGTCTAGGGTAATAAATTTTTTCTCTTCAGGATAGTAAATAGCGATTTGATCTTTCTTTAATGTAAGATCCCCTTCGAGAGCACTTATAGTGATGGCTGTTTTGGTTTCTGCTTTTTCAGGAGCTTTAAAATTTCCAAAATCAATCTCCACACCTCTTTTATCAATATGGTTAAAGCCATTATATGTCGTTATATATTGAAGTGGATCTTGATCACGTTCATAAATAACATATAGCATCCAACCTGCAGAGCTTCCCCCAGAAATATACCCTTGGGTAACAGGAATATTGGCAACGCTGTAGGAGCCATTAATGGTTTGGTTACTCTTTATGATCTCAGTAATGTCTTTATAGCATGCATAAGGTCTACTAGAAGTAATCCCTTTTACAGTTCCTTGCTTTCCGTCATAGACTAAATCTCCTCTAATAGGCATATATCCTGCACCGGGAATTTTTAATTGTATCTCTTGTATATCTTCTGTGGGATCTCCATTTGCTTTATATACATACCGATTTCCTTTTGCTACTTTAGTTCCCTTTTCTGTGGGATATGTAGCAGTCCAATATAACGCAGCATAACGCACGATAGCATCTTCGGGAATAGTAAGATTAGCACTACTAGAGTTGTATGTAGAGGAGGTATCATCTATATCTACATATTTCATTTTGGTCTCGTCATTAAGACCATTTTTATCGCCTGTCGCTTTATTTTTGTGTTTGCTTACATTATTATTTCCTATAACCTGGGTATCCCCGTGTATATAAAATTCATTAATTCGGGTAAACTCTTTGCTGTTTTGAGCAGGAAGAATTACGGAAAACAATAAGCAGATAGGGGCAAGAAAAAGACGCATGAGATTTGGGGAGTATAATGAGTTAGGCGTTGCTTTTATGAAAGTGTACACCAATTTCTAAGGTAGCAAATCTTCTAAACATTTCCATAACCCCACAATAGGTGCTTTCAGAGAGATCTACCGCTTTTTTAATTTTTGCTTCGTCTAGATTATTACCATAAAAATGATAATCTAACCAAACCTTGTGATAGTATTTAGGATGCTCTTCAGTAAGTTCTCCTTTTACTTCCATTTTAAACTCTGGAACTGCAACACGCATTTTGTTTAATACAAAAACAATATCAAGACCTGAACAACCCGCAAGAGATGAGAGCATAAGTGCTTTTGGGCTCATTCCTTCATTAGACCCTCCATTTTCTGGAGACGTATCTATTAAAGTTTTATAACCCGTTGGACTATTGGTTTCAAATTGCATTTCTTTTTTATAAATAGTAGTAACTGTATGTGATGCCATTATTTTATGATTTTTTTGAATAATTGAACCTGGATTATGTAATAGAACTTCGTGATGAGGCTTGAAGAAGCAATAAAATATGATATTTTCTGAGTTTTAGCATAGCATCGCTATGGTTAAACTCAAAAACATAGCGTAGCGATATATTTTGCAGCTGCTTCAAGACGGAATAGATTTTCTATTGCATAATGCGGGTTGAAGGTACAAAAATGATAAGTAAATATGTATCTTGCTTTCGCGAAAAAATAGTTGTGTATTATAAACAACGGTGTAAAAATACTGCTTTTGTGGTATATAAAAATCCGTATAAACAGGGTATATTTAAGGACACGCTTTCGCGAAAGCAAAAAAACATAAAACCGATAACACTTGTGATGTGAAAAGGAAACTTTTAAACATATCAAGATAATAAAAAAACTATGCCATTAGTAACACCATTGAGTTCAGAACATGATGAAACAACAAAAGAACTTGCCGATTTTTTTAATGAGACATTAGGATTCTGCCCTAATTCTGTACTTACAATGCAGCGTCGTCCAGATATTTCTCGTGCGTTCATAAATCTTAATAAAGCCGTTATGGCAAATCAAGGTAAGGTGACTTCTGCCCTCAAACGTATGATTGCTTGGGTGTCTAGTAATGCTACTGGGTGTAGGTATTGTCAAGCACATGCCATAAGAGCAGCAGAGCGTTATGGAGCAGAACAAGAACAATTAGATAATATCTGGGAATACAGAACACATGCTGCTTTTTCTGATGCAGAGAGAGCTGCACTAGATTTTTCTCTAGCAGCTAGCCAAGTTCCTAATGCAGTTGATGCTACCATTAAATCAGCATTATATAAGTACTGGGATGAAGGAGAGATTGTAGAAATGCTAGGGGTTATCTCACTGTTTGGATATCTTAATCGTTGGAATGACTCTATGGGAACCACATTAGAAGAAGATGCTATTGATAGTGGAAATAAATATCTAGGAAAACACGGTTTTGAAGTTGGAAAGCATATGTAAAAGGGTTTACATAATTTTAAAAGAATAGACATTTTGTGCAAGAAAGATTCGCTAAAAACGTAATCTTTCTTGCGCTTTTTGTTTTCAAATAAAGCCAAAAACAAAACAATATTGACGGCTAATTGTTAGTTTTTAGGTGTTTAAACTGTAATGTTATGGCAAAAAACCCTAATAAAGTACGGTAAAAACGTAATTTCCTCTTATATTTGACATATAATTCTTACTTAATATAGTTTAAAAGTCTGCAAAAAGCATATTTATAGGACAAAACACACTATAGTGTTAAAAAATCTATAGACACCTTTTTTCAGTGCGTAAAAGCCCTATTAACTCTATATTTACGGGAGATTTTTTGAAATAAACAATATGAAAACAATGAGAAAACAATTACTAATTTTTAGTGTTTTTGCTTCTGCCCTTTTTACTTCTTGTAGTGATGAAGAAATAATTAGTAGCAATGATACTAGTACAGACCTAGAAATTGCGATAGAGCAAATAGATTTCAATCCTGAAACTGCTCAACCAGACAGTAGATTTAATGGTACAAGTGAAGGCCTCTACCATGGAGTTTTTGTAACATTAGATACTGAGATTCACGCAAAGATTTGGATAAACATTAATAATGATAGTCAATATAATGCAACTGTTATCTCAAATCAAGGTGACGAAATTAGATTTATAGGAAAAGAAGTGAGCCGTGATGGAGCCAAACTTACTTTTGTTGGACAAAGAGGTTCTTTTGATTTTGATGTAACTGATATTGAAAGCCCAGTAGCTTCTCATGTGATTATAGATGATAAAGAAGCTCACATTTCAGCTGTAAAAGATAGAGCAGGACAACGTGCTTCAGTTATCTTAGGGACATTTGAAACAAATGATGACCCTGCTAATCCTATTACAGGAACTTGGGATTTGATGACAGACGGAACACCAAATGCAGAGGCATTTAATTTTCCATTGTTAACAGAAGTTGTTATTACTGTTACAAATAACGGAAATGTATATTCTGACACAGATTTTGAAACATTTGAGTATCCATGTTTTTTCATACCTACAGGTCCTATAGCGCCTATATTTTTACATGAGGACCCTATGACTACGCCAAATGGCCGTAATGAGTTCTGGGCACAAAATCAAGTATTTAATTTAGGAAATTCTACATTAACCTACTGGTTAGGTCAAAGTAGTGGTCTTATAGATATTAATGGAGCCGCTTTTGCAAATTTCGGATTCCATAACAATGATTTTGCAGATCCTCCAGTAACTGTTTGTACTCCAATTGATGGTCAAAAAGGAGTATGGTTTTGGAATGGACGTTCAGGTACTTCAAGTTTTGATGATCCATTTGATGTTCCAATGAGAGCGGCAGAAAATATAGATTACGAAGGATTTAAAGAAGCAATTTCTGGAATAACTTTTCAAAAATAAGATGCTACTTATTTAAATAAAAAGAATCCTTTTTATACTATAGAACCTCCATAACAAATTCATGTTATGGAGGTTTTTTATGTCGTATGTAAATATCATTATATGTTGTTGAGAGCTTCATATAAGTTAATATAGCTGTGTAATAATGGGTTATATGTTTTCGAATGATAATGAAAAACACGCGAGAGGCTTTTAAAAAAAGCGCATTATATTTGAGTATTAATCAAAAAAATAGAGATGAAAAAACTGATTATTGGAGCCTTTGCTTTTGCTGTATGTTTGTCGTGTAGTAATGACGAAGTGAGTCATGAGACTACCACTGCAAATCTTGATGTTACTATAGAGACGTTAATTGCAGAACAGGTATCTACAGATATAAACGGAGAATTTAAAGGAGCAATCAACCCTAGTACCACAATACCAGAAGCAAGATTTAATAATGATAGCAAAGGAATATACCACGGAATTGTCGTTTCTTCAGATACTGAGATTCATGGTAGAATATGGATCAACCTAGAAAATGACGGGAGATACAATGCCACTGTTGTTACAGATACAGGAGATAAACTATCCTTTTTTGCCAATATGGGAAGAGGTCCTTCTATAACGTCATTTGCTACCATCGCATTTGTTGGAGAAAGAGGATCATTTACCTTTGACGTGTCTGATTATAATCATCCTGTAGCGACAAATGTTGTTATAAATACTAAAGAAAGTTATATCCAAACGGTTAAAGATCGTAGTGACCAAAGAGCTAATGTTGCTCTAGGCACTTATGTAGATACTGATGATGCTACATTTACTGGGACTTGGGATTTAATGACTGACGGTACCTTAGATCCTATTATTGGATTACCTATCCTAACGCAAACGTGTACGGTAGGACCTACAGGAGCTATGTTTACAGATACGACTATGGAACCTTTTGATTGGAGTTGTTTTGTAGGTTCTGTTCAGACATTTACTCCCATCTTTGCCAGATTTGGAGATCCAAATAATGCGCTATCTGGAAATGAGTTTTGGGCTCAAGGTCAAACACTTGCTATTGGAGGCACAAATGCTTCTTACTCTATAGGTGTAAGTACCTTGGTAAGTGATGCTAACGGAGAAATAGTAGGTCTTTTTAATGTTGATCTTACGGGCGTAAACCCAGCTATTGGTTGTTATGTTTCTTTTGGAGTACAAGGTGTTTGGGAATGGGACGGTCGTTCAGGAACTATTGCATTTGAGGATGATGCATTTACACCACCACCCATAAGATCAATGGCGGCAATACAAGATTTTAAAAACGCTTTACAGTCTAATAAATAAAGAACCTGGAGTTGCTTTTACTATAAAATACTATGGATGGGAGACGCTTTTAAAAATAACTCTTATCTACTA
>JBLHOX010000241.1:0-5431 GCA_047623725.1 Dokdonia sp.
TTTTGCACATAAAACTCAGCAAGGATAGGATCGTATGCATTTAAGTTATAAGCTGTAAAATATTGAACGGTAAACCCTGTCTGTAAAAACAGTGCTTTTTTAAACAATCTATCTGTAAAATACAAACTTCCTCTTGCAAGTATATCCGGCGTATTAAGAATCCCTTCTTCCCCACTTACATTTTGAAAAGTAACCGTGGCATCTAGTGCAAACTTACCTACAGTGATCTCCCTATTTGCCGTAATCTTAAGATGATTTATTGTTTCACTGGTTTGAAAAGAATTCACAAGTGAGTCCGTTTCAGATAGCCCAAAATAAGTATAATTAGAAATCGTACTTGCCGAAGCGTCTAGGTTTATCCATTTTTTTGCTTCTAATCGCGCAGATAGTGTATTGGTTTTCACGTTCTCATAATCAGGTTCATTATGCCAATTATAATTAAGATAATTACTTTGATACAACAAATGGTTATAGGCTGCAGGGCTAGAATTACTCAATATACTTGCAGAAAAAATTTTATCAGGAGCAATGGCATAAGAGGCTTTTCCGAAGACATTTAATCCTTCAAAATCCCCTATAACATGTACTTGTGCCGAACCTTCTACATCAATTTTACCAATCGTATTTTTATATCCCCCACCTACAGCTATAATCGTTCCTTGTAATCTATTAGGGATACGTTCTTGTATACCATCACCATCTACATCCTGAATAAGAATCGAGTTATATCCATAATTATAATAGGTAGCATTTGCCTGAAATTTGAGCTCCCCTAAATCCTTATCATTATATACCGCATACAATTCATTATACGTCTCTTCATTATCGGTTCTATCTCTAAAATTAGATTGCTGAAAAGCTTCCCCAAAAATAGCATTGGCAGTCGTTTGTCGATACTCATAAAATTTATCCTCACTATTAAATACGTGTCCGATCTTAAGGGAATAATCTGCAATACTATCTTTTTTACCTAATAACTTATAGTGATGATTTACATACACACGTGTACCGTCAAGAATATTTTCGGCATCTTCAAAATTCACCACGAGTAATGATCGATCATTAAACTGATCATCATTACTAGTAAACTGCTCAACAGCCACATCTTGCAAACCTCCATTTTCTTGATTTAATAAATCTTGAGCGACCCAATGTGCATTGATCCGATATCTATCATCCTTGGTTCTATAACTTCCCGCAAGTCTAAAATTACCCGTACTCGTCAGCGCATGTTGATATTTCCCTAAACTACGTAATCCTTTATATGCTATAGAAAAATTAAGCCTTGGAGACATATTAATCGTAAAGAAAGCATCCAACTGTTGTCCTTGTTCAAAAGCACTTCTAAAATATAACTCGGTAACAGGCGTCGGTAAATAGTAATAATTGATATCTTCTACCTCTAGATAATTAAAGTGCCTTGATTGCGCCACACTATTAGGACGTGTAGATTGCTTATCAAAATGATACACTAACGTATTATGTGTTTGACCTGTATTTGCAAACGGCAATAATCCATATCGATCTTTCCGTAGATAGTTTAACTTATAATCCTTTGCGATCGTAAGTGATGTATCTACCGTAATCGTATCATTCTTAATAGATATAATTTTATAATCTTCTATAGGAGGTCTTACAAAATCTGCCACCTTATTATTACTCACATTCCCTTGTGTGCCCCCCGTTCTAGTGCCTACATCTTGTCTTCCAAGTGCTGGAAATTGAGCATAAACAGACGAAGTGATTAGTATAAAAAATAAAACAACAAATGCCTTCATATATAATTTTGAAGAGCCAAAGTTAATTTTTTTACTGGTAATCACGTATTTTACAGGTCTAAAACCATGTTAAAGCTTAAACTTCATCCTAATCTTATAGAGTGTGGCACAGACGAAGCAGGCCGCGGATGCCTTGCTGGTCCAGTGACTGCTGCTGCCGTCATACTTCCTGATCATTTTAAAAATGAAGTACTTACAGACTCAAAAAAGCTCTCAGAACGCAAAAGAGAAGCACTCAAACCTATTATTGAACAAGAAGCTATTGCTTTTGGAGTAGCACATGTGATGATGGAAGAAATCGATCAAATTAATATTCTGAATGCCTCTATATTAGGAATGCATCGCAGTATTGATAGCATGATACATACGCTTTCGCGAAAGCGTATACCACAACATATCCTTGTAGACGGAAATAGATTTAAACCCTATCCAGATATTGACCACACTTGTGTGATCAAAGGTGACGGAAAATACCTGCCTATTGCTGCCGCTTCTATACTTGCAAAAACAGAAAGAGACCACTTTATGGAACGCATCCATGAAGAGTATCCTATGTATAACTGGAAGAAAAATAAAGGATACCCTACCAAAGAACATCGAGAAGCCATCAGAAAATATGGAATCACAAAATACCATCGTAAAAGTTTCAGATTATTACCAGAGCAATATGAATTAGATTTTAATATGAAAATTATTTTAAAGACTTCTTAAAGGTTACTATTCCATTTTATTATTCTCTAGATATTGTTGTTAAAAACCTAGTAGATAACTCCTCAAAGTAATAGGTCATTTCCTTTATACAAGTCCTTACATTTGAGTAAAGGGATTCAACCGTATGAAACGATTTTTTTTAATTGCTATTATCTTGTGTCTTGTTGGGTGTGAACAAGAACAAAGCACTGCGACATCACCACTCATAAAGTACATCCCTCGTAAAGCTAGTGTCATTGTCAAAACCAAAAGTATCAAAGGGTTACAATCTGCCATTAAAAATAATGACCTTATTCAAGCCTTTACTAAAACCCGATATCACCATTTTTTAACGAGTACTACGCCTCTCTTAAAAGAGCTAAAATCAAAAAACGAAACCCTGATCTGTTATACACAAATAGGTGACAACACCTATGATGTAAGTGTCCTTACAAAAGCAACTCCAACTCTTTTTACACCTGACAGCACCAAAGTCACAAAAACAAAAATAGGAAGCACTACACCAGCAATCACCAAAATACAATCCCCAGATGCCACTTTTTACACACTAGAAATAAATGGAATCTTTATAGCTAGTACCTCTCAATTACTTTTGGAAAACACACTTAGAGAACAAGAAGATAATGGCATTGCAAATGACAACGATTTTATAACAGCATACAATGCGACCAGTGATGCCACAGCTAACATTTTAGTAAAGGGAAATGAAATGGATGACGTATGGTCTACACTATACCCAAATGCAAAAAACCACCCATTACGCGAAGCTTTCTCATGGTCACTAGGCGACTTAGACATCTCTCAAAACGATATTAAAATAAGTGGTGTAACACTCGTAAAAGATTCTACAGAGCAACGTTTATTACTATTTAAAGACACCAAGCCCGTTAACAACACCATTGATCAAATAACACCTATAATAGCGCAGAGTGTTACCTCTATATCCTATGACAACTGGAGTATCTACAGAAACAACTTAGCAGATCTACATAAAATAGACCCTTCAAAGTTTGTCATAAAAGGAGAAGATTTGTTAAGCTCTTTTGATGAAATAGCGAGCATACAATTAGATGCAGGAACTGTAATAGCAGCACATACAGTAGACCCTACAGTCACAGAAGAGGCAATCGCTTCGCAAAAAGAAGAAGAAACGATATTCAGACAAGTTCCTATATATCGTTTTAAAGAAAAAACAATATTCACAAAGACGTATGAATCTCTTATAAAAGCTCCTTCAGTACAGTTCTACTGCATCTTAGACAACTTTTATGTCTTTGCAGAGAAGCAAGAACTTCTGGAAACTATCATTGCTAATTATCAGAATAATGCCACGCTAGTAGCC
This sequence comes from Dokdonia sp., assembly GCA_047623725.1. Taxonomy (GTDB): domain Bacteria; phylum Bacteroidota; class Bacteroidia; order Flavobacteriales; family Flavobacteriaceae; genus Dokdonia. The sequence continues at coordinate 3,832 of JBLHOX010000241.1, forward strand.
TCCACAGCCTATACAAACACAAAATCACAACTAAGTAATGCTTCTAGTCTTCTCAGGATAACAAACACAGAAAAAATTGCATACGAAGACCTTGTTTCTGAAAAGGATGCAAAAGCATTTAAAAAAATAACGATCCCTGAATATTCGTTTGCAGCACTACAACTTATTCAAGATTCAAACTTTATGCATCTGAATATTGTTATAAATAAAAATGAAAACACTCAGAAAGATGGAGCTATTACACAAATAGCAAGTACAAAGCTTGAAACATCTATTTCTCGCGCTCCGCAGCTTGTAAAAAACCATCGCACCAAAGGCGTAGATGTACTCCTACAAGATGAAGCAAACGTGTTACATTTGATCAGTAATAGCGGGAAGCTATTATGGCAAAAAGAACTAGATGGCCCTATTTTGGGAGATGTACAACAAGTAGACCTTTATCGTAATGGTAGACTTCAACTCGCCTTTGTTACGCCAAAAACTTGGTATATTCTAGATCGTAATGGCAATGAAGTAAAACCTTTTTCTGTCAGTTTTAATGAGACGATAACCCAACCCCTGGCGGTCTTTGATTATGAAAAAAATCGCAAATATCGTTTTGTGATAACGCAAGGAAAGCAAGTACAAATGTTTGACAAAGACGCCAAAATCATCAAAGGATTTGGTTTTTCAAATACGGAGAACACGATTATTTATCCACCAAAACACCTACAAATAAACAACAAAGATTATATTGTTATTGCTGAAAACAGCGGGAAACTTAATATCCTAAGTCGTACTGGAAAATCACGTATTGACGTAAAAGAAAGCATCCAATTTGGTGATACGCCTATATTCAAAGAAAAAAATACATTTACCACCTATGATATTAATGGAGGTAAAATAACGATAACAACGAGTGGTACATTAACACGAACACAAAGCGATAATATCACTAATTCTATTGTAAACACAAATGGAAATACGACAGCTTCTCTACTAGAAAACAAATTGATCATTAATAACAAAGTCATAGACTTAGAATATGGTTCTTACACAACACCAGAAGTCTTCAAGGTAGGCAAACAAGTATTAGTCACTCTTACGAATACGGAGACAAGTCAAGTATGGTGTTTTAATGATAAAGGAGAACCACTAGACAACTTCCCAGTATATGGGACGGGACCTGCACATTTTGACTACTTACAACGTACTAAGAATCTAGGATTTGTTACGCAAGGTGATGCTAATAGCATTTTAATATATCAAGTGAATTAATTTTTTTTTATATCTTAATACAATTAATCTTATAAAAAAATAATTATGTTAGAGAAAATCAAACAATTAAAGGGAGTTAACAAATTAACTGTTCTTAATTTAAAATATATCAATGGAGGAGGTACTGTTTGTGAGGCCGGTGAGGTTGATTGTGTTTGTTCCAACTTCGATCCTAATTGTGAATATAATTCCTAATAAATCTTCTTTAAAAAAAAGATTATAGTAGGAATAGATAAGCACCACATAGATTTCAAAAACGTTTGATACGTCATAATTTAAAATAGCTACTCCATTTTGAGTAGCTATTTTTATTCATAATAACATATGTAACACGCATCTGTTA
>JBLHOX010000242.1:0-5414 GCA_047623725.1 Dokdonia sp.
CCGATGTATGATTGGACTCACGGAGAGAGTGATTATATAGAACAAATTTCACACAGTTTATGTTCGCTTGAGTTTAAACCTCACAGAAAGCTGTATGATTGGTTTTTAGACCAAGTATATACTGGAGAAGATGTACGTACAAAACAACGCGAATTTGCCCGTTTAAACTTGAGCTATACCATTATGAGTAAGCGTAAGTTGTTACGCCTTGTAAAAGAACATGTAGTTTCTGGATGGGATGACCCTCGTATGCCTACTATTTCTGGTTTGCGCAGAAGAGGATATACAGCAGCAGCTATTCGTAAGTTTATAGATACAGTAGGTGTTGCCAAACGTGAAAATGTGATAGATGTTTCTTTATTAGAATTTAATATTAGAGAAGATCTTAATAAAATAGCGACACGCGTAATGGGTGTATTGGACCCTGTGAAATTGGTCATTACCAACTATCCAGAAGGAAAAGAAGAGTTCCTTACTGCCGAAAATAACCCTGAAGATCCTAATGCAGGAGAACATCAAGTTCCGTTTAGTGGAGAACTTTATATAGAAAGAGAAGATTTTAAAGAAGAAGCGGGGAATAAGTTTTTCAGACTAACCCTTGGTAAAGAAGTTCGTTTAAAGAATGCTTATATCATCAAAGGAGAAGGTGTTGTAAAAGATGCAGACGGAAAAATCACAGAGATTCACTGTACGCATGATCCAGAAAGTAGATCAGGAAGCAATACAGAAGCTTCTAAGCGCCATGTAAAAGGAACCTTACATTGGGTGTCTATTGCGCATGCTGTTCCTGCTGAGGTACGCTTATACGATCGTTTATTTAATCACGAATCACCAGATGGAGACAAGGATACCGATTTTATGCAATACGTCAACCGTGACTCTCTAAAGGTGATTACAGGATATGTAGAGCCTTTTTTAGCGGAAGCAAAAATAGGAGACCGATTCCAGTTTCAGCGTATGGGGTATTTTAATGTAGATACAGATAGTAGCTCAGAAAAACTAGTTTTTAACCGTACAGTAGGATTACGTGACTCTTGGGCAAAACAAAAACCGAAGCCACAACAAAACAATACACAACAGCAAAAAGCACAACCACAACAACAAGCTACTGCGTTGAGCCAAATTAATAAGCTAGGTAAAAAACTAGCAAATCTTCCAGAAGAAAAACGTCTGGCAACGATGGAGAATATCCAGAAATTGGCAGTAAATCTAACAGAAGAAGAGGTACTAGGATTCTTTCCTACAGCTGCAAAGAAGATTGGAACTCGTATGGCAGGAATTGAGAGTTTATACGCTTTCGCGAAAGCGCACTCAAAAGAAATCCAAGACATTCCTGGTGCCGAAGATTTTGTTCAGAAAGCAAAGGATGATGCAAATGAGCTGTTAAGTGAGGTAGCAAGTAAGTTATAGATTATTTAAATAATTAATATTAAACCCTTTAAGAAAGTTCTTAAAGGGTTTTTGTATTTTAACACTTCATATTAAGAGTTATAAGATGTCAGAATTGATAGATGGATCTATAATACTAACAGCAGAGGAATTTATAAATTTTTTAAAAGGTAAAAGTAGAGATGATAATAATTTAAAAGATTTTTATAGTGATGTTGATAATATGTTTCCTAGAATAAATGCAGAGAAGTTAAGAGTTCAAGAATTTATAAATTTTGAAGAAGAATTTGAATTTGATATCCGAATAAGTGATTCTATTTTTGAAAAAAAGATAAATTTTAATGATGGCGTTTATAAAAATTTATGGTTTACTAAATGTGTATTCAAAGAAGGGGTTAGGGTTTACGGAGGTAATTTTAAATGGTTTTGGTTTACAGAATGTTTATTAAATGAAAATTTAACAATCTCAAATGGATATTTCAAAAGTGTTAGTTTTAGTAATAATTCTATTAAAGGTAATTTTTTAATTGAAGGTGGGGTTTTTAACGAAGTTGGCCTGAAACAAACAGATAATTCGAAAAATACTTCTATCAAAGGCCCTTTTACTCTTATTAACTATTTATCAATTGACGGAGGTATTGCAAAGTCTTCATTGATGTTGAATAATTGTACAATAAACATTATAAAATATAAAGGTGTATATAATTCGGGTTCAATAATTGTTAACGAAGATTTAAGAGTTTTTTGCTTATTGTTTGAGGAAGTAGTTAATCTTGGGTATTTCCTTTTTTCAAATATAGAAGTAGTTGAATCAATATTTAAAATTCAAGATCAACCTATAGACACTTTATTTTTATCAAATTCTGAGCTTGTATTTAATGATGATAATTATGAAACAGACACTATTAAAAGATCTATTACTAGAAATAATACTAAGTACTTACTTCAATATGTAAACCATCATGGAAATAGGTCATATTCTTTTAATAAAAGAAATATCAATAAATTAAAAGATTTATTATTCTATAAAGGAGATGGTTTTTATGAAAATATACATATAAAAATGGATACTTCAACTTTTGAAATTTTAAAGTCTTCATTAGGAAAATCTGAGTTTAAAAATTTATCAATTGATGACTTTAATCTATAGAATTCCTCGAGGTTCTACCTCGGGGTCAAAGAGGAAAGTTTGAAAACGGATAGTTTTCATAAAACTAAAAATAAGTTTTTTCCGCTTGATACCTCGATGGCTCTGCCTCGGGGTAGTTCATTGAAATAAAAATAGATTCCTCGGATTTATCTGCACTTAGAACAATGAACTCTAAGTTTCCTGTGAAAGAGGGTAGGATAACTAGTAATTCTAATCTTTACAGAAACCTCTATCATTTATATAATGATTTGTATTCGATTTCTTCCGCACAAAATAATGCAAAGAATAGACTGGAATATTATAAAGCTTCACAGATAAATCTACTGAGATCAACAAAAGAAGAAGCCTTTTCTTGGAATAAAATATCTTCTCTTTTAAGCTTAAGAGTTTCTAAATTTTATAGTGATTTTGGTCAAAACGCAGTAAAAGCTTTTTTTATAACAGTTTTTCTATTAGGTCCTATATTTTATGGTTTGTTTGTTTTGAGTTTAGAGAATATTACATTTGATTTCTCTGAAAAGGGGAGGAAATTCTTTTTTGAGGAAATATTAAAATATTATCCACAATTTTTAAACCTTACACATAAATACACACTTTTAGAAAATGTATCTTCATTAGGTAATTTTTCTTTATTGATTGATTTATTTAGTAGAATTTTTATAGGTATTGGAATATTTGAAATGATAAGATCTTTTAGAAAATATGTGAGAAAATAAAAAAGGCTTACACGTTAATTTGTAAGCCTTTATAAATAGTAAAGTGAAGAAGGTTTTATGCTTCTCCTCTAGGTTTCTTTTTATTGACAATACCTTTTGCTTCATTGTCTATTTTCATTTGCTCTCCTATTTGATTAGAAGCTACAAAAGAAGCAATCATATCATTAAGCATATTACTTCCCGCTTGCGGAGAGTTAGGCATTAAGATTAAGTTAGAGTTGGTTTGCTCTCCCATAGATTGTAGGGTGTCATAATGCTGCGTTACTACAATAAGCGCAGAAGCTTCTTGAGAATTAATTCCTACATTATTTAATACATCTACAGACTCTTCAAGACCACGAGCAATCTCACGACGTTGATCTGCGATACCTTGTCCTTGTAGACGTTTAGATTCTGCTTCGGCACGTGCTTTTGCAACAATCTTGATACGCTCTGCTTCTGCTTCAAACTCAGCAGCTACTTTTTCACGCTCTGCCGCATTAATACGGTTCATCGCTTCTTTTACCTGTGCATCTGGATCAATATCAGTTACTAGGGTTTTAATAATATCAAATCCATAGTTAGACATCGCTTCGTTAAGTTCTGTTTTTACTGCAATTGCAATATCATCTTTACGCTCAAAAACATCATCAAGTTTCATTTTTGGCACCTCGGCACGCACTACATCAAATACATAAGATGTAATTTGATCGTGTGGATTTTCTAGTTTATAAAAGGCATCATACACATTATCTCTACGTACTTGAAATTGCACAGAGATTTTAAGACGTACAAATACATCATCTTTTGTTTTTGTTTCTACCACAACATCTAGTTGTTGGATACGTAAGTTAACACGTCCAGCAATCTTATCAACTATAGGAATTTTAAATTGTAGTCCTGAATGACGTGTTCCTATAAATTTTCCAAAGCGTTCAACAACAGCAGCTGTTTGTTGTTTGACCATAAATATTCCAGAAAGAATAATGATAATGGCAAAAAACAACAGAACAGGAAGTAAGAAGTTACCCATAATATTTTTTTTAGTTAGTGAATTAAAGTGATGAAGTTATTAAAATAACTAAAGATATGTCGTCGTTATTATAAAAATGTAACAAGTCATTTAGTATTTATTACTTTTGCGATCTTTACCCACTAACTAAAAATTCAATTTTATTTCCCCAAGCCCCATGAAATCATACGTATTTATTTTTATTTTTTTTGTTAGCATGACTACGGTTATGGGGCAATCATATCGTAATACAGGTAGTTATAATAGAATTGGTATACAAGCCAGACTTTTATATTCATCTATAGAAACTTCTGATCTTGAAGTAGATGGAAAGGAAGGTTTTCAAGGAGGATTCACAACGAGAGGACGTGTGTATAACAATTGGGGTCTCGTATACGGTATTGATTTTGTAAGTGCCAACCTTTCTGTACAAGGAACTGGAGCGAGCCAAGCAATAGAAAATCAAATAGATTATGGAATTATAGGAGCACAGCTTAATATTTTATTGAGTTATAATATTATAGGTCAGAACCTTGCAATAGATTTTGGACCTGCATTACTTGTAAATGGTAAAATGAAGCTTAAAGATAATGCGCAAGGAGATACAAGAATTGCTGGGTACACAACCTTAACAGGAAGTGATCTGGAAGAAATATCAACGATTAATCCTTTTGCCATAGTAGGTTTAACGGGAGGTTTTGAAAACGTACGCCTTACAGTACAATATCAATATGGACTTACAAATGTTCTTAATGGTCTTAATAAACAAGAATTAGATCTCATAGATCCAGAGGCTAGAAATTTTAAGGGAACAGCCTCTTTTATTTCTGCTGGAGTTGTTTTCTATTTATAAAACACTGTCCGTTCGAGCACAGTCGAGAACTAGTTTAAAACACTATAGTTCTCGACTGCGCTCGAACAGGCAGACATTTAGATATTATACTCGTTATAAAACAGCAATTGCTTTCTGTATACGAGCAATGGTTTCTTCTTTTCCTATTGTTGCTGCAATGGCAAAAATATCTGGCCCTTGCATGGCACCTACAAGACTTAATCGTAGGGGTTGCATCACTTTCCCAAAACCAAGTTCATTGCTTGTAATCCATCCTTTTACAGCATCTTGAAGTGTTTGAGCGTCAAAAGCGGTTACACCTTCAATTACCGTAAC
>JBLHOX010000243.1:0-5413 GCA_047623725.1 Dokdonia sp.
AAGCAGAAAAAACTTATTTTTAGTTTTATGAAAACTATCCGTTTTCAAACTTTCCTCTTTGACCCCGAGGTAGAACCTCGAGGAATTCTATAGATTAAAACTCATATAAATCTATTAGGGATATATAGTAAGTATTACACAGGATTTTTAATGAATAAACCTTGGGTATCCTTGACATTTAGTATCTTAGGCAGAGGTGAAGAAAACATATTTATGTACAGCTATACCAATTATAATTTAAAATTGTATAAAAATAATTTGAATTTTAGTGTGCCTAGACGAAGTAGAAAATTAAAGCATAGCCTTAGCTACGGTTTTATTTTATCCTGAAATATTAGGTGCTCTAGAAACTAATTATTTATGCTGTTTTAAGTTTTAAGTGGTATTAGTTCTCAAATGATTAACCATTAGGTCTTATGTCTTAGTCGGGAACGACTAATTTTAAAAAGAAGATTTTTAATCTTCTACTTCTTCAAGAGATTCTTTAGTAATTTCTTCTAGCATCAGTCCTTCTGCATATTTCATAAGATAAATAGCGTTATTATAAAACCCTCCTGAGGATTTTTGATCATAACGAAACTTATTCTCTATGTAAGTCGTCTCTATACCACTACTAGCAGCGTCATATAGATTCCTTGCAAATGCAAGACGCAATAAGGTATCATACGTAATATCATATCCCCGTATCGCTTCCTCACTTGGTGTGATGTCATAACGATCTTGATATGTATCTATAAAATCTTTGTTAGATGTATAATCATATTCCTTATTCATAGAAGGAAAATGGAAGTTGAGATGCATTAAATGCATGTGCTGTATCGCATCACTATCATAAGCTCTTCCTCTATAAGTGGTAAATAATGTTACTTTATGAGTTGCTACAAGTGCATTTAATCTTGTAGTTACGGTACTTATAAGAGGTACATCATTTGTTTCTAACAGTACCCAATTTTCTTTTGTTTCTGATATCTTGTCTGAAATATCGTATTGACCTAAAAATATTCCATCGTCACTAGTTCTTGGCTTCACCACTTTTGCTCCTGGAAAAAGTGATTGTAATTTTGATTTGATTTTACTATTCTTCCCATCAGCAATGATAATTATATTTTTACCTACGCCTCTAGTTTTTATATAATCAAGCATTACTGTTCGTAATTGCGCTTCACTAGGTCGTGATTGAAAAACATTAGATCTAAACTCAACAACTCCTTGTGTTAGCGGTGAGATTAAAGGGATCTTTTGGCGTGCTAATATGGTAGAAGCTCTATTAAAATTACTTGATAATAAAGGACCTATGACTACATCTATATCTGAAAAATCGTTTGATGAGATAATGCGCTCTACTTTTCGGGCGTTGGTTGCTGGTCCATCTGATTTTATATACGCTGTATCAAATACTTGTAGATCTGTAGAGATCCCTTGTTGTTTTGCATGGTCTAACGCTAATAAAACACCACTATGAAAATCTAATGAAATCCTCAGCGCTCTATCACTTTTAATAATCTTTTCGTCATTTGATATTGAGTCTACTATGGTACGATGAAGTCCAAAGGGTAACATGAGTACTACTTTCTTTGTAGAAAAATCAGAGAGGCTGTCTAACAAGCTTGTTTTTGTAGTTTCAGACAAAACATCAATACTATTTCCTGCATTTCCAGTGATATCAGTAATGGTTCCAGCAACGCCTTTAGGGACTTTTAAAATCATCCCTTCCTTAAGGCCGTCTGCGATAGCTGGGTTTAATGTAACTAGTTGGTCTGCACTCATGTTAAACTCCTTTAATAAGCTATAGATGGTATTTCCTTTTTTAACTTCGTAAAAGGCATGTACATCTTCATTAATAACAGCTGTATCTGTTTTTTCTAGTGTAGTATTAGGTACTCTAATGGTCTGTCCTAATTTTAAACCATCTTTCATTTCTGGGTTGATCGCTTCTAGCTCGGCTATGGTGATACCATACAAGCGTGCAATCCCATACTTTGTTTCTTTCGGTTGTACAACATAAGACGTATAGGCAGGTCCTCCATCTATTGGAGGGTTTTCGATACCGCCACCTGTGTTTGTTATGGTTACTTTTTCTTCTACTACGCCTACATAGTTAAGCGGTATTCTTATTTTATCGCCTTTTCGAAGTGTCTCGCTATATAAACGTTTATTGTATTTTTTGATGGCATCTTGTGTAATATCATATTTCTTAGAGATACTATACAAGGTCTCTTTTCGCCTCACTCTGTGCGTTTTAAAGCGTATATCTTCTTGCGAAGTTGACGTCGTTTCCTTTGATACGGCCGCAGATGCAGGGAGTATAAGGACAAGTCCTTCATAGATTCTCTCTTTTGCATCTGGATTAAGCTTAATAATCTCTTTTTCTTTCAGCTTATACTTTTTGGCAATACTGTATAAAGTTTCGCCATTGGTTACTTGATGTGAAATAAATTCCTGAAAAAATGTGGGTATATACGATTCCGCTTTCGCGAAAGCAAACGACATCACACATATACATACTAAAAAAAGATGTTTCATTTATTTAAAAATTTGATTTCATTAGAAATGAATTAAAAAAAAATTCTGCTTAGATCAACCGCATCGCTCTACTCATGAGCTTTTTGATAAATTTTTAATGTGTTCGTGAATCTTCGATTTCACATAAAAAATTTAAATTCTTTCGGTTGATAGGCAAAAAATTAATATTGCTTAAACTCATTTCATGATTTTGGTTTATTCCCACTCTATAGTGGCTGGCGGTTTAGAACTAATATCGTATACTACTCTATTAACGCCTTTTACTTTGTTTATTATATCATTTGAGACTTTCTGTAAAAATTTATATGGTAAATCTACCCAGTCTGCAGTCATTCCATCTGTACTCTCTACTGCACGTAATGCTACACATTTTTCATAGGTACGCTCATCTCCCATGACACCTACAGAATTTACAGGAAGTAACATCGCTCCCGCTTGCCACACTTTATCATAGAGTCCCCATTCTCTGAGACTACTTATAAAAATATGGTCTACCTCTTGTAATATACGTACTTTTTCTGGGGTGATATCTCCTAGTATACGTATGGCTAATCCTGGACCTGGAAATGGGTGTCTACCGAGTAATTGTGCCGATAATCCCATACTAGCTCCAACTCTACGTACTTCATCTTTAAATATCATACGTAAAGGTTCTACCACTTGTAACTTCATATAGTCTGGTAATCCTCCTACATTATGATGCGATTTTATCGTAGCGCTTGGTCCTCCTGTAGCACTTACAGATTCTATCACATCTGGATAAATGGTTCCTTGAGCTAGCCAAGTTGCATTTTCTACCAATTTACTTTCGTCATCAAAAACTTCTACAAATACGCGTCCAATCGCTTTACGCTTGGTTTCTGGATCACTTTCTCCTTCTAGCGCATCCAAGAAGCGTGCCGAAGCATCTACCCCTTTTACGTTAAGACCTAAGCCTTCATATTGTTTTAGTACATCTGTATATTCGTTTTTACGTAATAAACCGTTATTTACAAAAATACAGTGTAGGTTTTTTCCAATCGCTTTATGTAATAATGTTGCTGCCACTGTACTATCTACGCCACCGGAGAGTCCAAGGATTACACGATCATCACCTATTTTTGATTTTAGGTCTGCAACAGTAGTCTCTACAAACGCGTCAGGTGTCCATGTTTGGGCAACGCCAGCGATTTTAACTAAGAAATTTTCTAATATTTTTTTTCCATCAGCAGAGTGATATACTTCTGGATGAAACTGTATGCCATAGGTATCTTCTCCTTCAATACGGAATCCTGCATTTTCTACATCATGTGTAGATGCGATACGAACAGCTCCTTCTGGAAGTTGTTTTATCGTATCACTATGACTCATCCATACTTGGCTATCTTCAGATACTCCATCTAAAAAAGGTTCGCCATCTTTTACCATAGAGAGGTTTGCTCTACCATACTCACGTGTGTTAGATTGTCCAACTTCTCCTCCATGAAAATGTGCTAAATATTGTGCACCATAACAAACACCTAACAACGGCTTTTTTCCTTTAATTTCAGAGAGATCAGGATGTGGTGGTGTTTCTCCTCTTACAGAATGTGGCGATCCTGATAGAATGACTGCTTTATATATAGATAAGTCTTTAGGAGGGTTATTATAAGGTTTGATTTCTGAGTATATGTTAAGTTCACGAACGCGACGTGCAATTAACTGTGTGTACTGAGACCCGAAGTCTAAAATAAGGACGTTGTTTTGCATAGGCAAAAATACCAATTTTAACATCAGTAATTCAAAAATCTAAACCACAAAATAGAGGAGTTTTTAACAGGTATGTTTACAATGAATATATCGACCAAACTCTTTATCCCAGATTATGCAATAGAACTTCGTGATGAGGTTTGAAAGTGCCATAAAATAAGGTGTTTTATCAATTTCAGCATAGCACCGCTATGGTTAGATTGAAAAATAGAGTGAAGCATGTTATTTTGCAGTAGTTTCAGACCGTAATAGATTTTCTATTGCATAATCTGGGTTTATCTAATGAACAGGTATAATGAACTCATCTTGACTTTTTGTTTGGAACCGAGAAGTATGGCTTTTTTGCACTAATGAAGTGATTTTTTAATTGCATAGCATAGCTACGGAAGCAATAAATTATAAAATTAGAGTGAAAAATGCATATTTCGTAGGTAAAAGAAAAAGTCAAGGTGAGTTCAATGTATTATATTGTGCCTTTTTACAAATATTATATGACTAGAGAACAACAATTAGAATCCTGTAAAGTTTGTAAACATCAAAAATTTGATCCCCAACAAGGGATTATTTGTGGACATACTAATAGTATTGCAACGTTTCAGAATGAATGTGAGTTATTTGAGATAGACACCTATTTGCAAGAGCACCAACAGAAGATGAATAAAGAAAAAGCACTCGCTCAAAAAACAGTGAGCGCTGGAACTCGATTTGCAAATCGCATTCTGGATATATTATTTATCTTAGTTGTTAATATATTGTTTTATATTCTCCTTGGTGTCATAGCTGCATTAGGAGTTCCTTCTATTTTGACTTTTGTTGAAAACGAAAACACTATACTCATCTACATGGTAAGTTTTATGATAAGCTTTTGCTATTATACAATCTTAGAATCTTTAACAGGGCGAACCATGGCAAAGCTTATCACTCGAACCAAAGTCGTTGCTGAAAATGGCGAGAAGGCTAATTTTGATGCTATCGTCTTACGTTCTATATGTCGATTTATTCCTTTTGATGCTTTTTCTTTTCTAGTTGAGGATGCTAGAGGTTGGCACGATACACTATCTAAGACTAGAGTGATTAGTGTTAAGTAATACACAGCATATAACATATAAATGACTTGTTCTTCTAGTATGTATACACCATGAATAATATAAAATCAAAAAAA
>JBLHOX010000244.1:0-5374 GCA_047623725.1 Dokdonia sp.
ACGCTTCTAAATCATTCATCAGACTTTGGACGTGTAGAAATGTCTCTCCACTTTGCGTAAGTTCTTTTGTATAGGTAAGATGAATGTCTTTTATCTCTTGAAAAATAGCAGAATATGTAGTGTCTTTTTGTGCCGCAAGATGTCCAGCGTCTAATAACTTATTGGTAATACCTCCCACTGCCGAAACCACGACAGCGATGTTTTCTTTTTGTGCACGTTTTTTTACAACGGCGATGACTTTTTGTATGTTTTCAGGACTTCCTACAGAAGTACCTCCAAATTTGAGTATTCTCATGATGATTCCCATAGCATGGGTGATTTTAATATCAAAGCTATTTGATATTATATAATATTAGTAATGATGTGAACGTGATACCGATGTACGGGTATAGAAATGGACGATATGAATAGTTTATAACCCCATAGGGGTACGTGTACCAATTGTAGAAATGGTAATTGTGTATACTGGTATGTAGTGTCCTGTATTCATATAAAGATTTTAAATGTACTCTTTTTAGGTAACTAGACAAGTAAGAGAACTCATTTTTATGGAATTAAAAATAATTTCCTTTTATTTTATGAGAAATGTAAATGAATGCGGGTTTTATTAGTGATACTCAATTTTGAGAAGTCTGTAAGACGTACTCAAAATTGTAAGTTGAACTAATCCCGCTTTTTCAGCGGGATCTTGGTTTAATACCTCAACCCTTGGGTCGATTCCTTTTATTGCACTTCTTTAAAAACAGGCATAAGATTCTAGTAAAAGTCAGCTTATAAAAAGATGGAGATGTTTAGATAAATTTGCTAAGTATACTATGATAAAGAGAGATCTCTTTATCATAGTATACTTATTTATTCTAATATACTTACAAATTTTGTTGAAGATGCTCTTTAAAATAGGTAGCACTATCTGTAGCACTTTGTAAAGAATTATGAGCGAAATTACCACCTTGCTCTATGTAATAGAATTCAAGCCCCGAAGCGGTAGGGTCGGGAAGGAGTTCTTTATAATCTATAGAGCCGTTTCCGAGTTCTGTATAATCTCTGGTTTTTGTGTCCATATCTTTGATATGCCACATGACATATCTTCCTGGTTGTTTTTCAATTAATTCTTTGGGTGTATATTTTGAAGAGTGCATCACCCAGTACATATCCATTTGTAGTTTTACTAAAGATGCATCTGTTTCTGAAAGAATAATATCATATCCGTTCTCACCATTGTGATCTTCAAATTCAAAACCGTGATTATGGTAGGCAAAACCAAGTCCAGCAGCAGTGATTTGCTCTCCGATCGTATTTAGTTTTTGAGACATGATTTTAAAGGTGTCGATAGTGCGTTGCTCTGGAGCAATCCATGGCCAAGTAATATAGGCACTATTCAATGTTTTAGCGCCTACGATACATTGATCTACAAAACGTTTTAAATCATCATCAGAAGCATTTAAATACGCTGAAAATCCATAATGACCACTGGATACAGAGAGGTCTAAATCATCTAAAATCTTTTTGAAATCTAAGGATGAATGTCCATAATACATTCCTTTTTGAGCATCAAAACCGTAGGCTTCAAAATCTTGATAACCTAGACTCTTCAAAAGTTTAAGTGTTGCAATGGGATCTTTTGCCATCTCGTCTCTGATAGAGTATAGCTGATAACCCATGCTATATTTTTTAGGTGTTTGCATAGTCAAACAAGAAACAGGAAGTAGGGCGGTAGCTCCTAAGATTCCCATAGATTCAATAAATGTTCTTCTCTTCATGAGAGTAAGGTAAGAATAAGGATTAAAATGGATTTGAGGTAATGATTAGTATCTTTTCATGTATCTAATACATCGTATTTGGATTTGCAGATTTTTCTGGAACCTGTTGGATCGCATCCCAATGTTCGCAGATTTTCCCGTTTTGATCAAATCTAAAAAAATCCATAGTGACGTACTGATCATTTCCAGGCCATGTTTGATGTGTGTGTAAAGCGACAAGTTCTCCCTCAGCGATACATCGTACAAATTCAATAGACTTATCAGGATATTCTTTTTGCATTCTATCAAAATAGTCAATAAACCCTTGTGTACCATCTGCTACATCTGGATTGTGCTGGATGTATTCTTGTCCTATATAACGCTCAATAGCCTCTTTTGGACTGCCTTCATACGCCATATTGTAAAAGGCAATGGCGTTTTGTTTGTTTTGTGCTAGGTTCATTATTCGTTTTTTTGACTTGATAGTTTTTCTTTAATTCTTGCGATCTTTGTTGCTAGAGTTTTCTGACTTACGGATCGTTTTGGGTTATAATGCCTAGGGTTTTTTAACATAAGAACTAGCGTAATCATTTCGTCTTCATTTAGTGTTGCTAATTCTTTATCAAAATAATACCTAGAAGCATTATAGATTCCTATTTTTTTAAATAAAAAATCAAATCTGTTAGTATATGCATTTAAGCATTCTTGTTGAGATACTCGTTTTTCTAGCTTTTTAGCATAGAAATATTGACTTGTTTGCACTTTTAGTTTGCCGAAATTTTTAGTTGAAGGCCAATATACTAGCTTAGTCATATGTAAACAAGGACATCTTCGATCTCGTTTATTCATGATACCATGATAAAAAATACTGTTTGTATTGGTTATGGGGTGTATTTGAGTATACATGTTTATAAATGCTTCGGGTAGTTTTTCTGTTTGTTGTATTTCTGAGACTGCAGATTCAAAGGCTTCCTTGTCTAAGTTTCTATTAAAATCAAAATTTAAGTATAGAAAAGCACATAGCACAACCAGTACCATTGATGTTATGAAAATAAGTATCCTTTTTATGATTTTTTTCATTGTATAGATAACGATTCATTTTACAAGAAGTTGCTTATGTAAGATGCTATTCATTCTATGTACGCTTTCGCGAACTTGTCTCGCCGGCAGGCAGGAGCGTATAAACAATATTAATCTTTAATTTTAGCATCCATCAAATAATCAAACAGCGTATCACTTGGTTTCAAATACCGTGGATTCCTCATCTCCTCTTCCCATTTTTCAGAAATAAACGGACTCATTTGGATGCGAGCATCTACTTGTTGAAACGTGTCATTGTTGATCCACATAGGCTGTGAAGACCAATCGGCATTAATATAACTAAAGGCTTTAATGATATCTTTGTTTTCATTTAGGGTCTTTAGAAAGGGCACAAACCATTGTTGCCAAGCTCTTTTTGCGATGATTTCTTTTTTTAAATCGGTGTCAAAAAACAGATTGTCTGTTTGTAATGTAGGACTTGCTTCGGCGATGAAAACAGGTTTGTGATGCCTTCTGGCAAAGGTGAGCATTTCGGTATCTGGATTCCCAAAGTAGGAATAGCTACACCAGTCTACAAGATCGTCTCCAGGATACCAATCTTCTAAAATCTCTTGATCAGATCCCCAGCCTTTTGATTGCCATACAAACGCAACATTGGTGACGTTCATGTCTGTGAAAATGGTATGAATGCGTTTCCAAGCGTTTAAATAATGCTTTTTATTATAGTGATTCCAGTCATGCCCATCAAATTCATAACCAATCCTAAGAAAAACCGGACGCTCGGTAGATTGTATCCAACTACCGAGTTCTCTGATTAAATTATCATGACCTCCTTTTGCGACTTTCTTTTCATGGTTGACCATTGATAACCCTATTGCCAACACACTGTTTTTATACGTCGAATCTTCTATATACTCCTGTGCGCAAGAATCTCCAGCGCCCCAGCTTGCTTTGGTTTTAATACCATCGAGTCCTCTATTGTAATATCCATACGATTCATCACTCGGCGAAAGATTTGTATAGACCGTCACGCCAGCTGGGGTATCAAAAAAGTCAGCATACCCATTTGTGTAGGCATCAAGACCACCTGTTGCGGAGAGGTCTTGTCCTATAAAGAAAAGGCATTCACCATCTGTAGGTTCAAATTTTGCTGTCGTTCTTTTTGTAACCGTATTTGTTGTTTGTGCATACCCTAAAACGGATGAAAAAAGCAAAAGTACTTTTATGTAGTGTTTTAAGGATTTCATGGTAAAAAAGTTGTTCGATTGCTTATGAAAAATAATAATATATGCGACGGTTATTTTAATTTTCAGAGGATCAAAAAATTAATGAATCGTTTTTCGTTCTGTCTCTGTTAATTCAAAAATATGGGTATCTGTCCATGTATTCCATTCCTCATCAGGAGCATTGGATCTATCCAATAAATAGATAATCTGAGTTTCCAGAGATTTTCCTAACCTATTTTTGGGTAGTTCATTCAGACCTACTTCATACGTTGATTTATATCCTTTACCATCTTTATCAAACCAATGTACTGTCATTTTTTTTACCAATCCCCAACCTCGATTCGCATTGATGTTCTCTAAGAGACTACCATTTTTTCGTTTCAGACTCATGGTATTTGATTCCCCATTATGATATAGGATACTGATGGCAACGACATTTTCTCCTTCGAACGTATAAAAGTGAGGCGTACCAAAACGTATGTTTGGTACAGCAGTAGAAGGATTTATATCCGTTTGTTGTTCTTTTGAGATGTCAGTTGCTTTATAAGACGCCACTTCCAAGGCAAATCCTGAAGTGTTTATGTCCATATCAGAAAACCATAAGGTCATCATACCATCTGCTGCGATTCCTAATTTCAGTGATAATTGTCCTTTCGGATAGTCAGCACCCCATTTTTGTTGTAGTAACTCATAATTCTCATTCCAATAGTCTATTATTTGTTGTTTTGGAAATACGAAGGCTGCGGTATAGGTTATAGCTGTTTCTGTTTCCTCCCAGGAGAGCTTGACACTATCGGGTAGATACTCTTTGATCTTATTATGTAATACACTTCCTGCGGCGCTTCCTGACCAGCCAGAAAAGGAATTCATTGTCGTATGCCTAAAGATTTCTTTATCTGCTTTATAATAAGAGATGTTCTTTAGTTCCATCTTATAATCTAGTGGTTTTGTCAATTCTAAACTCCAATTATACCTTTGATCATAGGTACTTGAACTACTAGAAAAATAGTATGTGCCCAATATTACGAGAAGAATAAGTCCAATAATGATCATGGGTTTTTTCATAAAAGGGGTATTGAATTTATGTAGTGTTTAATATATTCATTCCGCTTTCGCGAAATTTTCTATTGGGGTGCTGTTTTGCATGCCTAAATGTTGGTATAAAACTTTCGAAAAGTTTTTGTTAGTTGCACTTACCCTTCAAATATTTTATTAAATTCTTCTTCGTTTATTAATTTCAAATTCAGTAAAGCCATTGAATAATAGGGTTCGTATTTTTTTATGTTTCTTTTGTTTTTTAATTGTTCTAGTAAAGGGATTACTTGTTTGTTCTCTTTAAAATTTGGTAGCCTTTTTAATGCTGCCATT
>JBLHOX010000245.1:0-5368 GCA_047623725.1 Dokdonia sp.
ATCAACATAAAGAGGACACAAAATAATCCTAGATAGAGATAGAAATGCCCAAACCACGTGCGTACCCATAAAGAGGCTTGCTCAATACTGGTGTAAAAGCCAGCGGTATCTATAAATACAAAGCCTGCAAATAACAGGAGGATTCCAATAGAAATGGTAAGAACTGGGTATTTTTTGATGTGTTCGAAAAGTTTCAGAAAGTGTTGGTTTTGTGATCAAGGACTAAGGTAAATG
The DNA here is from genome assembly GCA_047623725.1 of Dokdonia sp. Taxonomy (GTDB): domain Bacteria; phylum Bacteroidota; class Bacteroidia; order Flavobacteriales; family Flavobacteriaceae; genus Dokdonia. Next base: position 235 of record JBLHOX010000245.1, read on the forward strand.
AAAAAAGGGACATCTCTCGATGTCCCTTTTTTTATGATCACTTAAAAAGTGACTATTGTTTTACAGGTAGAAGCTTGGTTTCATTACCATCTTTGTCCAGTAATTTTACTTCGTCAAAGCCCATTTTTTGAAATTGTGCATATTGTGTAGCTGCATCTCCTACGACTAGGTATGCCATTTTTGATTCGTCAAGATACTTATTTGCAAGTGCTTTATGTTGCTCAAGGGTCATATTACGTACCGTTGTTTCTTCATCTTCGATGTAATTTGGTGCTAAGTTATAAGCACTCATTTCTTGTAACATTCCTAATAAAGCGCCTTGTGTTTCAAAACGACGTGCATTCGACTTAATTAATGCATTCTTAGTAAAGTCAAGATCTTCTGCTGTGATTCCTTCTTTGTAACGTGCAATCTCATCTTTAAAGATTTGTACAGATTCTCCTGTCGTATTGGTACGAACACTAGATGAAGCTGTAAACGGTCCTGGGATTTTTGTCCCGCTAAAACGCGTACGTGCTCCGTAGGTATATCCTTTTTCTTCACGAAGGATGATATTTACGACACCATTAAAAGCGCCTCCTAATTTATAGTTCATCACTTCGGCAGGGTAGAAGTCCTTATCAGAACGAGCTAATCCTATGTATCCAATATTAATTACAGATTGTTTTGCATTAGGTACATCTACAAATAATAAGGAAGACTTATCTCTTTGTGAAGGAATCTCATAGGTAGGTATGGTCACCTCTTTGGTAGCCCATTTTGTTTCAAGATCATTTAAAGCTTGTAAAGCACTTTCTTTTTTAATCTTTCCTACAATATGGAATCTACTTACAGATGGTGAGAAATTGTTATTATAAAACGCTTTTAGATCATCTATGGTCAATGCGTTTACAGATGCTTCTGTACCGCTTGTTGGGTATGAGAAGATGTGATCATCACCATACAACGTTTTTGTGTAGATTTTGTTTGCAATCACATTTGGATTGGCGCTAGAACGCTTGATACTATTAATAGTCGCTGTTTTAATACGTCCAAACTCTTCTTCATCCCAACGTGGTTCTAGAAGAATCTCTTCAATAAGATCCATCGTCGCGTCAAAGTTACGTGTCAATGTATTTCCTTGTATGGTAATAGCCTCACGCGAAGTAAACATTCTGACACTTGCGCCAAGGCTTTGGATGGCTTTTTCTAGTTCGGCAGGTGTTTTGGTTGCCGTTCCTTCCATCATGATATCTGTCATCAGGTTGGCAACGCCATTTTTATCTTTAGTATCTAGTAAGTGACCTCCTTCTATAACAAGGTTAAAGTTGACGGTAGGAATTTCATTTTGTTCAATGCCGTATACTTTCATTCCGTTAGAGAGGTCTGCTGTCCAACTACTAGGAATATTCAATGCTGGTGAAGCGCCTTGTGCTGGCTCTACAGAACGATCAAAAACAGAAGGTGTTTTTGCCACTTCGGCATCTGCTTCTTCTACTTCTTTGGCTACATTTTCTGTAATCGCTTCTTCTACGATAGGTGCTTTTTCAGAATTCTCAGCAATCAGATCTAATTGTCCTTTTGGTACAAAACTGGTCAATACAAAAGGCTTGTCTTTGATATAGGTATTGTACACACGTAAGATATCTGCTTCTGTTACCTTTTTGATGTTTTCAATATCATCAATGATAAAACTCGGTTCTCCGGCAAATACGTTGTATCGTGCCATTTGGAATGATTTCCCGATTACACTACTAATCCCGTTATAGAAGTCGGTTTCAAGACCTGCTTTAATACGGTCTACATCTCCTTCTTTAATCCCATTGGTTTCAAAACGTTTCATCGCTTCAAAAATTCCTGCTTCTACATCGTCAAGGTCTTTTCCTGCACTTGCAGTCACAGAAATTCGGAATGCACCTGCAAGTTCTTGGGAGTTGTTAAAGGCAAACGCATTTGATGTCAATTCTTTTTCTTTGACAAGCACTTCATAGATAGGTGCTTCTTTTCCGCTTGATAAGATTTCTGCTAGGAAGTTTAGTGCGTATGCATCATCTGTATATTGCTCTACAGTAGGCCAAACCATATTTAATTGTGGCGCTTGCGCGAAATTATCTTCGTGGTATAAACGCTTTGTTTCAGCAAGTGTCACACGTTGTGGCTCTAATTTTGGAACGTCTTGTCCTTTTTTGATTTCGCCAAAATACTTTTCGATCATCGCTTTGGCTTCTTCGGTTTCGAAGTCTCCGGCAAGAACGAGTGTTGCATTATTTGGACCGTAGTATTTTGCATAAAATTCTTTTACATCATCAATCGTTGCATTTTGAAGATCTACTAATTCTCCAATTACCTGCCAGTTATACGGGTGTCCTTCTGGATAGAGGTTCTTATCAATTACCCATCCTGTGTGTCCGTAAGGATTGTTATCTACGCGTTGACGTTTCTCATTCTGAACTACTTCTTGCTGATTATAAAAAGCAGCTTCAGTCACTGTATTAATAAGATATCCCATACGATCACTTTCTAACCACATTACCATCTCCATAGCATTGTTAGGAACGACTTCATAATAGATAGTACCGTCTTTCCAAGTTCCTCCATTCAGGGTTCCTCCAGCATCTTGTATCTTTTTAAAGAATTGATCCTGCGGTACATTTTCAGATTCTTGAAATAACATATGCTCAAAAAGGTGTGCAAAACCTGTACGGCCTGTTTTTTCACGATTAGATCCTACACCATATTGAATGGCTAGAGAAACAATAGGATCACTTTTATCTTGATGTAAGATAACATCAAGTCCATTTTCAAGTTCGTACTTTTCATAGTCTACAGAGAGTGATACACTTTCTTCAGTATCAGCACTACTTGTACACGCCATAAAGAAACTAGAGGATATGAGTGCAATAAACGCTAGTTGTAAAGATTTTTGTAAAGTCATTTTTTTGTTTATTAGGTGGGTACAATGTACAACACTCTCATTGTCTATAAAAGTGTGTTCTTGTTAAAATATTTAACGTTTATAGGGCTTTATTAGTGTTCTAGCCTCAGTGTATGGGTTAAAAAAATGATACTGAGGATGTTTTTGCGAAAGTGTAAAAGGAATGAATCGTAGGTTTGTGGTATTTTTTTTACCTACCTTTAAGGATGGCATATTGGGCATCCACATTAATATTAATTCTTGTAATATATATAGTCATTAGCTTGTTGCTATATTATTTACAAGATTACTTCTTATTTAAACCTGAAAAGTTACCTGCAGATTTTCAGTTCTTTTATGAAAATCAGGAAGTAGATGAGTACAATATAGAAACTCGAGATGGAGCCATTCTTAACGGACTTCATTTTAAGGTAGAAAGACCAAGAGGGGTCGTTCTATATCTCAAGGGAAATTCTAAGAGTATTAAAGGTTGGGGTAAATTTGCTGTCGATTTTACACGTAATGGGTATGATGTCGTGATGATGGATTATAGAGGGTTTGGAAAAAGTACTGGACGTCGTAATCAAAAAGCACTCAAACGTGATTTGCAAGTCATCTATAATAAATTAAAAGAGCACGTAGACGAAAAACATATTATCCTTTATGGGCGTAGTTTGGGGTCTGGACTCGCTACTAAAATTGCTTCTGTAAATAATCCTAGAATGTTAATTCTGGATGCGCCTTATTATAGTCTTACCAAAGTAACGGCACGATATGCTCCTTTTATGCCGTTATCGTTATTAATAAAATATCCATTACCTACGTATAAATGGCTTAAATATGTACAGTGTCCTATTCATATTATTCATGGGACGGATGATAAATTGATTCCTTATAAAACCAGTGTAAAGCTTTCTAAGATCAGGCCTAAATTGACTAAGATGTATACGATTATAGATGGGGGGCATAAAAACCTAAATAACTTTGAGAGTTATCATAAAATGCTCACTGAGATTCTTACGTCAAATCCAAAAGAAGCCAATTTAGAAGGCTCTAGCTTTAAAGTGATTCATAATACCAAACGTAAAAATGCGTAAATCTTTGTAGGATAGTTCCTTAATTTATCAATATTCATGAAAACCGAACTACTTTTCTTGAATGTAACTACTATATAATCATATATTTATACTAACTATTCTATCGTGTTCTTAGAACTAGTTAGATAGAAATTCTGAATGCTTTTAATTGATTATGGGGATGTAGCATTTAAATATGTTGTACGATATTAAAAAAAAATCAAATTTAGCTGAAGCTCATACGTTGAGTAACAAGTACAAATGAGTAGAGGTATGGAATTAATAACCTGTAATTCTGATGCCGACTGTGCCGTAATATTTCCGACAGTTTGTATTTTACATATATAGCGAGTGTAGGTTTATGCGTTTTTTACGTGTTTGCTTGCGATGGTTTTGGAGGATACTCTTTTATTAGGATCAGTAGGTAGTTGTGCACCACCTTCTGTCTACTGATTTCTACTATTTTTGCCAATATTTTTTGCAGTGTTTCAAAAACAACTATATTAGTGTATCACTAAATTTAATAACGTAATAACGCGTATGCGTACATTAAAAAGAGGAGCAATCCTCCTGTTTATTTTGGCAAATCTCTATGCAATTTTATGTGGCGGACTCTATTTTTTTCAAGAGAGTATGCTTTTTCACCCCGAACAATTACCCAAAGATTTTGTGTTTGAGTTTGACGATCCTTTTGAAGAGGTATATCAAGAGGGAGAGGGTGGTGTCCAACTTCATGGGCTTCATTTTCCGGTACAAAATGCCAAAGGAGTGATTCTTTATTTTCACGGTAATGCAGGAAGTGTAAGACGTTGGGGAGAAATTACCCGTTTTTTTACTCAAAAGGACTATGCTGTGATTGTGATGGATTATCGTAACTACGGAAAAAGCGAAGCGGGTAGGGGTAGCGTTTCTAATCCAGAACAAGCATTGTATGATGATAGTGCGTTGTGGTACGCTTTCGCGAAAGCGAACTATCCAGAATCCCAAATCCATGTATACGGTAGAAGCTTAGGAACCACATTTGCAACCTATGTCGCGAGTAAAAACAATCCTAAAAATCTCACTTTAGAAACCCCTTTTTATAGCATAGAAGATGAAGCAAGTTATCGTTTTAAATGGTTGCCTGTAAAACGATTATTAAAATATAAAATGCCTACCCATCAAT
>JBLHOX010000246.1:0-5363 GCA_047623725.1 Dokdonia sp.
GCAAACCTGTTCAATCTATCAGAGCCGGGCTTTATTTATACCCGCCTCAACAATCCTACAAATGACATTTTAGAAAAACGCCTCACGGAGATCGAAGGCGGACTTGCAGCCGTAGTGACCGCATCGGGAACTGCTGCGATTAATACCGCTTTATTAACGCTGTTGAAGCAAGGAGATCATATCGTGGCATCAAGCAGTTTGTATGGCGGAACCTACAATTTATTGAATGTAACGCTTCCGCGTTTTGGTATTACGACCACCTTTGTTGACCCTTCAGACCCTGAAAATTTTGAGAAGGCGGCACAAGAAAACACCAAGGTATTCTTTGTAGAATCCCTAGGAAATCCTAAGCTAGACGTATTGGATTTAAAAGGTATTTCCGCTTTCGCGAAAGCGCATAAAGTCCCTTTCATCGTAGATAATACCGTAGCAACTCCGGCATTACTCAACCCAATCGAGCACGGAGCAAACATCGTGATCCACTCACTTACAAAATACATAAACGGTAATGGAACAGCCTTAGGTGGAGTGATCATAGATGCAGGAAACTTTGACTGGAGTAACGGAAAATTTCCAGAATTCACAGAACCCTCTGCAGGATACCACGGTCTTGTCTACCACGATGTCTTAGGAGCAGCAGCGTTCATTGCTAAAGCGCGTATTGAAGGCTTACGAGATCACGGAGCCGCTTTGAGTCCGTTTAATGCATTCCAGATTTTGCAAGGATTAGAAACCTTGGAAATCCGTGTAAAGAAGCATTCTGAAAATGCATTAGCACTTGCACAATGGCTACAATCGCGTAGCGAAGTGACGTGGGTAAATTATCCAGGATTAGAAAGTAGTGCGTATAAACATCTTGCAGACGTATACCTCCCAAAAGGTCAAAGCGGCATCGTCACCTTTGGCGTAAAAGGCGGCTTTGAAAGCGCCAAAACCATAGCAAACGAGACGCATTTGTTCTCATTACTGGCAAACATAGGCGATAGCAAGTCTCTCATCATTCACCCTGCAAGTACAACGCACCAACAACTCAGTGTAGACGAGCAAGCAAGTACAGGTGTGACTAGTGACTTGATTCGTCTCTCAGTAGGCCTAGAAGATATAGAAGATTTAAAAGAAGATCTCGTAGCAGCTTTTGCTAAAGTGGATAAGACGGTCTTAGTATAATTAATTTTAGTTAGGAAAGTGGGAACTTCTCCATAATAAGAAGTTCCCACTTTATTTACATGATGCACTATGATAAAAAGTCTTTACATAAAATCTTTTCAAACGCAGACAGGGTCTATTCATGACCTTACAATTACCTATCAATTATTTGGTAAAACGCTAGGTACAGCTCCAATAGTTTTGGTAAATCACGCACTTACGGGTAATTCTTCGGTAACGGGAGAAAACGGTTGGTGGAGTGATCTCATAGGAAAGGACAAGGCAATTGATACAGATTGTTATACGATTCTATCTATTGATATACCAGGAAATGGTCATGATGGTGAGCGCAGCAACCTTATTGCCGATTATAAGCAGTTTAATAATCGAGATGTCGCCCAGATTCAATCTACGGTGCTCGCTCATGAAAACATCGATACACTTTTTGCTGTTATCGGTGGTTCGTTGGGAGGTCAAATTGCCTGGGAACTTGCAGTACAACAACCTGATCTCATAGAACACTTAATACCTGTAGCCACAGATTGGAAAGCCACCGATTGGGTGATTGCACAATGTAGTATCCAAGAGCAGATTTTAAATAATTCGGCACAACCTATTCATGATGCACGTATGCATGCGATGACATTTTATAGAACAGCCGCTTCTTTTACAGCAAAATTTAATCGCTCTACTCATCCAGAAAAAGGAATTTATAATGTGAAGAGTTGGTTGCTACATCACGGCAAACGCTTGGAAGAACGTTTTGAACTAAGCACCTATAAACTGATGAATCATTTGTTAGGATCTGCTTCTATTACAGAAGGAAGAGTAGAGATTCATGAGCTTTTAAAAACCATTAAAAGTACCGTGCATTTGGTCGCGATAGATTCTGATGGGTTGTTTTATCAAGATGCTATTTATGATACACATGAGCTTCTTAAAAGTGCAGATGTGCAGAGTTATTATCACGAGATTAATTCCATTCACGGGCATGATGCTTTTCTCATCGAGTATGAGCAATTGAGCGCAATCGTCAAACCCATATTTCAAGAACAATTATGTCACAAATAAATATTGCCATTTTCGGTATCGGTAATGTGGGTAATACGCTCATTAAACAAATTATCGAGTTCAATAAAAAATCAAAAAACACGACGTTGAATGTGTTTGCTATTGCAAATTCTAAGTTGGCGCTATTTCAAAATAATGCAACGGGAGGTTGGAGCGCAAATTTTGAAACGCAGGCACAGCCATATACGTTAGAAGATGTGTACGCTTTCGCGAAAGCGCACTCCTATAAAAACCTATTGGCAGTCGATGTAACGGCTAGCCCAGACTTTGTAAACAACTACATCGGTCTGGTTGAGAATGGTTTTCATATCGTCACAGCAAATAAAATAGCCAATACACTCACCTACGATTTCTATCAAGAACTTCGAAAGACCTTAGAAGTTAACCATAAGAAATTCTTGTATGAAACCAATGTTGGGGCAGGATTGCCCATTATTGAAACGATAAAAAATCTATACGAGAGTGGAGAAGAAATTCATAAAATTCGAGGTGTATTTTCTGGCTCATTGAGCTATCTATTCAACACCTTTTCGGCAGAAGAAAAGAGCTTTTCAGAAATTCTTCTAGAAGCAGATGCATTAGGACTTACAGAACCTGATCCTCGCGAAGACCTTTCTGGTAATGATGTTGCGCGTAAGCTGTTGATTTTAGGAAGAGAAGTAGGTTTGATAAAAGAATTTCAAGATGTAAAAGTCGAGTCCTTAGTTCCTGAGGAATTGAATGGAAAGACTACGTTACCTCAATTTCGCGAAAACATAAAAACCCTCGATGCTATTTTTGCAACTACTAAGTCGAAGTTAGGAACTGATGAGGTACTACGCCACGTAGGAGAACTGAATTTACAGACCAACGAACTGGAAGTAAAACTTGTTCAAGAATCAAAGGCGACTGCCTTGGGTCAAACCAAAGGTGCAGATGCTGTTTTTGAAATTTATACAGAATCTTACGGAGAGCAACCGCTTGTGATACAAGGAGCAGGAGCTGGGAAAGCGGTGACTGCTAGAGGAGTTTTAGGGGATATTTTAAAAATTGCGACCAGCTTAAACTAATGGAATACAAAAACCCCGAGACGATCGCCATACGCACACAGTCAGAACGTACGCAGCATCAAGAACACTCGGTGCCTATGTATCTTACGTCAAGTTTTGTTTTTGATGATGCCGAAGACATGAGAGCCTCTTTTGCCGAAGAGAAACAACGCAATATCTATAGCCGATATACCAATCCCAATTGTGCAGAGCTGGTAGAGAAAATGTGTTTACTGGAAGGTGCCGAAGCGGGTCATACATTTGCAACGGGAATGTCGGCAATCTTTAGCACATTTGCAGCCTTACTCGATAGCGGTGATCACGTACTTTCAGCACGTTCTATTTTTGGAAATACACATACGTTATTTACAAAATATTTCCCAAAGTGGAATATTTCGCATACCTATTTTGATGTGAATAAACTTGATCGTATCGAAGCTTTGATACGCCCAGAAACTAAGATTTTGTATGTAGAGTCACCTACAAACCCTGCAACTGATATTGTAGATTTAGCTTTGTTGGGTACGCTTTCGCGAAAGCATCACCTGATTTTTATCGTAGATAATTGTTTTGCGACACCATATTTACAGCAACCCATCAAATTTGGGGCAGATATTGTAATTCATTCGGCAACAAAATTATTAGACGGTCAAGGACGTGTGATGGGAGGAATTTCAGTAGGATCTGCAGATTTGATAGATACCGTATATCGTTTTGCAAGAATAACAGGTCCTGCATTATCTCCTTTTAATGCTTGGACACTGTCAAAAAGTTTAGAAACGCTAGCCGTGAGAGTAGAAAAGCATTGTAAAAATGCGTTAGAACTCGCAGAAATATTAGAAAAACATCCTAAAGTACGTCAAGTGAAGTATCCTTTTTTACCATCTCATCCACAGTATGAACTAGCTAAAAAGCAAATGAAACTAGGAGGTAATATTGTCACGATAGAAGTAGAAGGAGGTTTAGAAAGTGGACGTGCATTTTTGAATGCTATTGAGATGTGTTCATTAACAGCAAACCTTGGTGATACCCGAACTATTGTGAGTCATCCAGCGAGTACAACGCATGGAAAATTAAGTGCAGAAGAGCGTCTGCAAGTAGGTATTTCTGATGGTTTAATTCGTATTTCTGTAGGCCTTGAACACATCCAAGATATTGCCCAAGACATTGAAAAAGTACTAGTTAGCTTATAGATTTTTTTAAATTTAATATAAAAAAAATGAAATTTTAAGGGCGCTATGTAATTATAAATTTTATATTTGTGAATATAATCCTATTAATCCGATAGAGTAATAGGTATTTAAATTTTAATTATGATTTTAGATCAACTCATTCTAACAAAAAATAAAGCAAAAGAGCCTTCTTATAAAGAAGTGCAGTCTTCAGAAAAACCAGTTCGTAGTGTTGTCAAGGCATTAAGTTGGAGATTCATCGGGACGCTAGATACACTTATTATTTCTTATATCCTTACTGGAGAATTAGGAATTGCTACGTCTATCGCATCGATTGATTTTGTTACAAAAATGATCTTATACTTTTTTCATGAGCGTATCTGGAATCTTGTAAAATGGGGCAAATAGTAAAATACACGTAGAAATAAAAAGACATGACAACAGAAGAATTACTAAAAATAAATAGGGAATTGCGGGAAAAGACACCGCTAGAAATTTGTAAATGGGCAGTCGCTTATGGTAGAAAACCTATTGTAACTACCAATTTCAGACCTTATGAAGCAGCGATCTTACATACGTGTGTTAATGCGAGCCTTACTATTCCCGTAGTATGGTGTGATTCTGGGTATAATACTCCTGCCACGTATACGCATGCAGAAAACCTCATAGAAAAATTGCAACTTCATGTGCATCTATACGTGCCAAAACAAACAGTGGCACATCGTGCTGTTACACTTGGTATTCCAGAAATAGAGGACCCTAATCATATTCTTTTTACAGAACAAGTAAAGTTAGAACCTTTTAAAAGAGCGATGAGCCAATTACAACCTGATGTATGGTTTGCCAACTTAAGAAAGGGGCAAACAGCACATAGAAATACATTAGATATTGTGAGTCAAGATAAAAATGGAGTGCTTAAGGTAAGTCCCTTTTATTACTACAGCGA
>JBLHOX010000247.1:0-5323 GCA_047623725.1 Dokdonia sp.
TCATTGTGCGTCAATGGAAAGTGAATTTCTAGAACCTTCATCAAAATCAAATGGTTACATTTTCAATAATAGCGGCATATCCTTGTCCAACACCTATACACATCGTGACTAATGCATATCGTTGTCCAGTTTCTTGCAACTCTAATGCTGCTGAATACGCAATACGTGCTCCTGTTACACCTAGTGGGTGTCCAATAGCAATAGATCCTCCGTTAGGATTAATTCGTGCATCATCATCTGCAAGTCCCCATTCTCTGATACAAGCTAAAGCTTGAGATGCAAAGGCCTCATTAAGCTCTATCACATCCATATCTTCCATGGTAAGTCCTGCTTTTTCCAACGCTTTATTAGAAGCTTGTACCGGACCAATTCCCATAATACGAGGCTCTACCCCTACGACTGCTGAACTTACAATACGAGCTAACGGTTTTAAACCGTACTTTTTTACAGCATCTTCACTAGCAATGATCGTTGCTGCTGCTCCATCATTAAGTCCTGAACTATTTCCTGCCGTTACACTTCCTCCTTCTTTCTTAAAAGCAGGACGTAATTTTGCAAGGATTTCTTTTGAGCTATTTGCTTTTATAAACTCATCATCTTTAAAGATAATAGGGTCTTTTTTACGTTGCGGAATCTCTACAGGAATAATTTCTTTTGCAAGTCGTCCATTAGATTGTGCTCTTGCAGCTTTCATCTGACTGTGATACGCAAATGCATCTTGATCTTCACGAGAGATATTATACTTCTCTACCAGGTTTTCAGCAGTATTTCCCATGCCATCAACTCCATATAACTCTTTCATCTTAGGATTGATAAAACGCCATCCAAAGGTAGAGTCATACATTTTACTATCTCCTCCAAAGGCTGTCGAAGGTTTTGCCATTACGTAGGGTCCGCGTGTCATATTCTCTACACCACCAGAAATGAATAAATCTCCATCTCCAGCTTTAATCGCTCTATTAGCATGAATAATAGCAGAAAGCCCACTACTACACAATCTGTTTACTGTTTCTCCAGGAACAGAAAAAGGCAATCCTGCCAGAAGTAAAGACATACGGGCTACATTACGGTTATCTTCTCCAGCTTGATTTGCACACCCCATAATCACATCGTCATACGCTTCTTTTGGGATTGTTGGATTACGTTTTACGACTTCACGTATTACGTGTGCGCCCAAATCATCAGTACGCACAGCACTTAAGGTTCCTTTGTAGTTTCCTATGGGAGTTCGTACTCCATCTATGATATATGCTTCTTTCATAATTATTTTTAACCCTTTAATCTTGCAGATATAACCGCCTTATTAACAGACTCCTCGTATATTTTTTCTTTACTTTCTTCACAAAAACTTGTAATGATAATAGTGCTCTCTTCTGTATTTCTCTCACAAAAAATTTGATTTAAATAAGGAACACCTTCTCTATCAATTCTTTGCTTTAAGAATAACATTTCTCTACCTCCAATCTCTTTTACACCTCGGTCTAAAATCTCTACGCCTTGTTTTGATTTTTGTTTTTCAAGATCTTCTTTCATCTTCTCAAAAGATGCTGGAACAATCATAGATACAATTCCTGCTTTTTCACCTTCTGCAAAATGTGATGTCCCTTGAGATATAGGGTATAAAGCCTCATCAATATCCATGACCACTTCAGAACCAGAAATCATCCCCATTACATCTGCTACTTTTTTAGAATTATCTGCTTGAGGTTTTTTCTCTTGTGCATATGACAATAGGGTCATAGACATCATTGCAATAAGTAGTATTCTTTTTTTCATTTTATATTTTTTAAAACTTTATTATTTGTTCAATCTTTTGAGGTTTGATTTTAACTTCAATGTATTCTATTAGTATTACTTATTTCAAATTTATTAGGCTATTCGTTTACTCTTGCAGAAATTGCCGATTCTCGAATTAGCTTTTCATATTTATTTTCCATACCTACCTCGCAAAAACCTCCGATTTCCAGCATCGAGGAATCATCGTACTTTTTTAAAAAACTGATTAAGATCACTTTCTTTTTTATTCGATCTTGCTCAAACATACGGAACAAATAAAGTTCATTATTAATTTCAATCTCTTTTCCTTCAATTGAAATTAACCCATTCACTGGGGTATCCATATGGGCTTTCATATCCTCATATGAAACGGATCTAATCCCATACGAAATATGACCGCCTTCATCAGAGTAATAGTCGTTACCATATTTTCTGGTAAAAACTATCGTATCAATATCAATTAGAATATCCAACTCTGGATTTCTCAATCCTAAATCTACAATCTCTATTTCTTCTTCAATGACCTCTTCTTCTTGCGAATAAATAATACTCGTATACATCAAAATAAAAAGTGCAAACAAATATTTTTTCATTCTAATACAATATATTTTATTCTTCCCAATCCTTGTTTGTTCTATATACAACCCCTTTAAACAAAGCTACGAGTTCTTCGCCTCTTTTTACCTCAACAATATTAAATCCTACTTTTGTTTTTTGATGATCTACCGTTGCTTCGGCAGTAATATAATCCCCTTCTTCCAAAGCTTCTATATGATTAATACTAGTCTCTATCGAAACTGCATATTTCCCATGGGTATTTGCTGTAAATCCAAAAGCGGTATCTGCTAGTGAATACGTAATCCCGCCATGTGCCTTCTTCATACTGTTAAGCATTTCTGCACGAATGGTCATCCCCACTTTTACATAGCCTACTCTAGATTCTATAATTTCAATGCCTAGCCATGAACTGTATGGATCTTGGCTTAGCATTTTATGCGGTATTAGTTCTCCTTTCATGATTTACTCTACGATCTTAATTGGAATTTTAAATTCTCGAACTTCATTTGATCCACTACCATACCTAACCATAACCGGCAAAGTATCATTTTCAAGATAATCTTTTGGAACTCTAATTTCTGTTTTTACTATTCCATCATTAATTCCAAGTATCCGTATCCCAGCACCATATATGTGATAATTCTGTGGCTCTATATTTGTAAACACAAAATTTGTATTTATTGGTTCATCATATTCCAAATAATCATTTCCATTGAGTATTTGAATTTCTACTTTTCGATTCCCATTCTCATAAATAAATTCGATTTTCTCATCTGTCGAATTTTGACAACTACTAATCATAAAAATTAATGAAATTATTAAAAAAACCAATGTTCTATTATATTTCATAAACCTTCAATCTAATTATTTAAAAAACATTCCACCTTCCTTATTCATCCTTCTCAATAATGGCGAACATCGATACCTGTCTTCACGATACTCATCGTACAATGCATCCATTTTTGACACACACCAATCTATTCCTTTTTCATCTGCCCATTGCAATAATCCTTTAGGGTAATTCACCCCTTTGGTCATTGCATTGTCTATATCTTCAGCGCTTGCTACATTCCAGAAAAGTGCATCTGCAGCTTCATTAATAAGCATAACAAGTACGCGATCAAAAATTTGATTTCCTATTATTTTATCTGTGCTTGGGTTTGCTTTCGCACTTCGACTTTGCTCAGCATGAACTCCAGCGTTATCAGCCCCCTCATCTGTATAATGATAATAACCTCTTCCAGATTTACGCCCCAAATAACCCGCCTGACTATAGCGTTGCTGCGTAAAAGATGGCTTATATCTCGGGTCTTGATAAAAGGCATTAAATACCGTTTCTGTCACAGTATAATTGATATCATTTCCTATAAAATCCATTAACTCAAAAGGGCCCATTCTAAAACTTCCTATGGTTTTCATCGCCCAATCAATTGTGGCAAAATCGGCAATTCCTTCTTCATAGATACGCAATGCTTCTCCATAAAAAGGACGCGCCACGCGATTTACAATAAACCCAGGCGTGTCTTTTGCGACAGCTACCACTTTTTTCCAACGTGCAATTTCTGACACGCAGGTATCTAGAACAGCTTGGGAAGTTTGTACCGCCGGTATCACCTCCACCAACTTCATTAAAGGTGCTGGATTAAAAAAGTGAATTCCCACACAGCGTTCTGGTCGCTGCAATGATGCCGCAATAGAAGCGATAGAAAGACTAGACGTATTAGAAGCGATAATCGCTGTGTCCGAAACGTATGTTTCTAACTCTTGAAACACACTCTTTTTAATATCAAGGTTTTCAATAATAGCTTCAATAGTCAGATCTGTATCTGCCAATTCTTGTAAAGTATTTACATACTGGATATTTCCTTGAATTCTATTTTTCTCATCAGCATCTACTCTTCCTTTTTCAATCAATCGATTTAAAATCTTTTCGAGTGCTGCTTTTGCTTTATCTAATGCCGCTTGGTTCGTATCAAATAATTTTACCGAGCATCCAGCTGTTGCTGCTACTTGGGCTATTCCAGAACCCATGGTTCCTGCTCCGATGATTCCTACGGTATTGATTGTTGATTGTTGATCTGATTCACTCATTAATGATATTTTTTTTTAATATCGAATAGCGAACAAAGAATATCGAATATTGAAATTCTTCTTACTCTTGCTAATACTATTTTGATTTATTTATTTTTATTCTGAGAAGTTCTTATACTCACTACGATAATCGAAATTAGCTCGTTATTTTCTTTAAGTAATTCTTCGATCTTTTAGATATGCTTTATTAATGCTGCTCCTTTTTGAATTTTGAGATTGACTAATGATTCTCTTAATTCCTTTAAACTAATCTTCATTTTGTGAAGAAAATCTCTTGATGATTCAGCACTTTGTGCTTCCCCATAATTCAATGCTGCTGATGTTGCGGAGCGGATAAGTTGTTTAGACATATGCTGTGATGCATAGCTCCCGTCTAGTTTATTACACATTAGAATCACACTTACAGCAAACTGAATCAGTCGTTCTTCTAAATCATATTTCTTACCCTTCATATGTATACTTCACTATTCATTATTCTGCGGTTCGATATTCTGCTGTTCTTTATTTTCCTTTAAAATTAGGTTTTCTTTTTTCTACAAATGCAGCAACGCCTTCTGCATAATCTTCACTGCTCGCAGCTTCTATTTGTAATGTAGACTCTAATGCAAGTTGCTGTTCTAGCGTATTGCTCATAGACTCGTTAAGCAACCTCTTGGTCATCCCAAGTGCTTTGGTTGGCATCTGAGCAAGTGTGGCTGCAACTGTATTTATTTCTGTTTGAAAATCATCTAGTGTTGTCACTTTATAAATCATTCCCATCTTCTCAGCATCGGTTGCAGAGATTTTATCTCCTAACATCATCAAAGCACTTGCTTTTCCAAAACCAATCAATCTTGGTAAGAAAAAAGTACCTGCACTATCTGGAACGAGTCCTATTTTACTAAAAGCTTGAATAAAA
>JBLHOX010000248.1:0-5320 GCA_047623725.1 Dokdonia sp.
ATCATTAAAGAACTCTGTTATAAATAAATATATGAGAAATTCTTGATTTATTTTGATAATATCTTTTACTTAAATTATTTATCTTAAAACCAAAAAGCGCTGTTTTCTCGAGAAAACAGCGCTTTTTATATATAAAATAATGTATAGATTACTCTACAATAAATTTCCCTTTCATAAGACCAGAGTGTCCTGGAAAGCTACATATAAAATCATAACTTCCAGCAGCGGGTGCTGTAAACGTAACAGTCGTAGATTGTCCACCGCCTATCATTTTGGTATACGCAATCACATCTTTTCCTTCTTCAGGAATCCAATCTGATTTTTGTCCTGCAGCCGCAGCTTTGGCAGAAAAAGCAGGAATAGCAACCCCTGATTTTAATAGCACAAAATTATGTCCCATGATCTTAATACCTATTTTTCCAGTATGGCGTAACGTAAGTGTTACTTCCTGACCTGCTTTGACTTTAAATTCTTTCTTATCAAACTGCATCAGGTCATTTCCAGAAAGTGCAAGATTTACTTTAGAGTCATCTTTCTTCTTTTCCGTTTTAGCGCCTCCTATTTTTACACCTTCCTTTTTTTCTTCTTTGGTATCACCTCCACAACTCACTAATAGGCCAATAAGGGCAAATGCCATTAAAATTCGTGTCATTTTCATTTTTTAGTCATTTAATATAGAGTATCGAAGATAACAAACTTACCTATTTTACTACGCTTTTTCCGTAAAAAAGTCTAATGCGCGTAGCTCACTGTAATAAAAATCGCCCGTTTTATAAAACCCTACGTGTCCTCCATGCTCAGGGGTTTCTAAAAAAAGATGCTTTGAAGAAGATGCATAGCTATTAGGATAACAATGACCGTGTAAAAAAGAATCGTTTTTTGCATTTAGAATTAATGTAGGTATTGTAATTTCTGGAAGAAATTCAAAACTACTTGCTTTTTCATAATAGTCTAATGCATTTTTAAATCCATGTGCAGGCGCTGTATAAGCATCATCAAAATCTTTTAGCGTTTTTATAGTACGATAGGTTTCTGGCGTCATTTCTTCTGGAAACTTCTCCATCTTCCTACGATATTTACTTCTTAAATCGAAAATAAAGGAGGTGCGATATGCCCAATTCTCTTTATGATTTAACTGCTCAAGAGATGCTTTTAAATCTACGGGAACACCTACGGTAGCAATGGCTTTTACCTGAGTAGGAATTGCTTTTTTTTCGCCTGCATATTTGAGTAATGCATTTCCTCCTAGACTAACCCCATATAAAAAGATACTAGTATACATATCCCGTTGTGCAATCATATTGATAACAAAACGCATGTCACCTGTTTCTCCACTGTGATAGGACCGGTATAAACGATTATCGCCACCACTGCATCCTCTAAAGTTAACAGCAGCAACATCGTAGCCTTGTTGATTCAATAATTTTGCCATGGCAAGCATATAGGCGCGTTGTGCATTTCCTTCCAAACCATGAAAAAGTAGGGCTACGTTTTTAGTACGCTTTCGCGAAAGCGAATACGACCAATCTATATCCAGAAAATCTCCATCTGGTAATTCAATACGTTCTTGATCTTGATGTACGTCTTTTACCTGCCTAATTTTAGCAGAATAAATGGTGGAGAAATGAGTGTTTTTAAAGAGGCCGTTTGCACGAAACCCAGAGGTTATTAATGGCATTAATTGAGTATAAGCGATTTTTATTAAGTGATAAAAATACGCATTTAACTTACAGGAATCAAAGGGTTTGTAAGTCACTTTTGTAAACTATAAAATCTTAAAGTTTTCTAAAAACTAATTTTAAACCAATCGTTTCAATTATATTTGTACTGATCATTTCAAATAAATATGCCTAGAGTAGAAGTTTTTGATAGAATACAAGTGCTGGAAAAAGTAAAGCACTTATTTTGGGACAAAGGTTTCAATGGGACTTCTATGCAAGATCTTGTAGATGTTACAGGGCTTAATAGGAGTAGTCTTTATAACTCTTTTGGTAATAAAAAGGCGCTTTATGAGCTCGTATTAACTCAATATCAAGAAGAAGGCAACTTGTTTTTTGAAGAAGCATTGTCTCAAACAGAAAACTCTTTTGAAGCCATCCACTTCGTTTTCACTAATACGATAACAGCGATTATTAAAGATGTAGAAGGCAAAGGATGCTTTAATATGAATTGTACTACAGAATTATCTCGCGCCGATATTGGGATAAGAACGTTTTTAACTTCTAGGCAAGAACATACGATCTCTGTTTTTAAAAATCTAGTAGAAAAAGGACAACGACAAGGGGTCATTAATAAGGATGATTCTTCAGATAATTATGCGTATTATTTGTTTAGTGCCTTTCAAGGATTGCGAATGACGGGTATGCTAACAAGAGATCATCAAAAATTAAAAAAGATAGTAAGCAATACTTTAAAAAATTTAAAATAAAAAAATTTAATCTATTTTGGAACGATTGTTTCAAATAAAATGTACTATATATGAAAACACTTTTAAGAATTGACAGTAGTCCTAGAAAGGAATCTTCTATTAGCCGACAACTGGCAACGACTCTTCAAGAACACCTACTTGCAGAAAACGATACCATTTTACATCGAGATTTGTATTATGATGATCTTATAACGCTTGGAAATCAAGATCGTGTAGATGCCTATTTCACTCCTGTAGATCAGCAAACCGAAATTCAAAAAGCAGCGGTTGAAAGCTCAAATATTCTTGCTGGAGAATTTGCAAATGCAGACACCTATATCATTGCAGCACCGATGTACAACTTTTCAGTAACTGCGGCCCTTAAGACCTATATCGATGCTATTGCCAGAGTAGGTATAAGTTTTAACTATACAGAAAATGGTCCTGTAGGATTATTGAAGAATAAAAAGGCCTATGTAATTATCACTACAGGAGGTACAAAACTAAATTCTCCTGTAGATCATGTAACTGGTTATCTGACCACTTTTTTAAATTTTATAGGGATCACAGATATTACGTTTATAAGTGCCGATGAAATCATGGCAAACCAAGAAAAGGCTATTACCGAAGCAAAAGAGCTTATATCAAAATTAGAAACAATTAAAAATTAACACATTATGAAAAAATTAGAAAACAAAGTAGCAGTTATTACCGGAGGTAATTCAGGAATAGGATTTGCAACCGTACAACGCTTCTTAGATGAAGGCGCAAAAGTAGTTTTCTCAGGAAGAAGACAGGAAGCATTAGATGAGGCTTCTACACAACTAGAAGGTGAATTTAAGGCTGTTCTTGCAGATCAGTCAAATCCAGCAGACAACAAACGTCTTATAGAAGAAGCTGTTAACGCTTATGGAAAAATAGACATCCTTTTTGCCAATGCAGGGATTGCTCAATTTGCGCCTTCAGATCAAATCACAGAAGACTTTTTTGACAATCAGTTTAATACAAATATTAAAGGCCCTGCGTTTTTGGTAAAAGAAGCGATTCCTAATCTTAATGATGGAGCGAGTATTATTTTTAACACCTCTATTGTACATCAAAAAGGATTTGAAGGCGCTGGAGTATACAGCGCAACCAAAGGTGCCTTACGAGCTTATGCACGCGTTTTAACAACGGAGCTTGCGCCCAGAGGTATACGTGTAAACAGTATTGCTCCAGGCCCTATAGGAACACCTATATACAGTAAAATGGAAGGTATGACAGAAGAACAAGTAGGAGAAATGGGGGCATCTTTTGCTCAAGGTGTGCCTTTAAAACGTTTTGGTGAAGCTAACGAAATTTCGGGGGTTGCTGCGTTTCTTGCCAGTGATGATGCTAGTTATGTAAACGGTATTGAAATTGAAGTTGATGGAGGAATGAGTCAGATATAATACCCTCTTTTTTTGATGTAGTAAAAACCTCCTCTTCTGGAGGTTTTTATATTTATAGCTATAACATTTGATAATTAAGATACCAATTGGTATCTTTGTATATGCGTAATCCAGAGGCCACCAAAGAACTTATCATCATAAAGAGCGCCGATCTCTTTAATACTCAAGGGTACAAGGCTACTTCTCTTTCTGATATCACCAAGGCAACTGGGCTGACTAAAGGTGCTATTTATCGTCATTTTAAAAATAAAGAAGACTTAGAACAGCAAGCTTTACACAGCCTTTCTAAACGCATGTTTCATGAGATAAGTACATCTATTAAAGCATCTAAAAACTTCCTAGAAAAAATGGAAGCTATTTTTACATTTTTTGACAATTACATGAACACGCCTTTATACAAAGGAGGGTGTCCTTTATTAAATGCCGCTATAGAATCTGATGATGCTAATCCTGTCTTACGAGAGCAGACCTATACCATGTTATCTCAATTAAAAATGTCTCTGCAAACGCTATTTAAAAATGGCATTAAGAATAAACAAGTAATCGCTACTATTGACATTAATTACTACAGCACCATTTTTATTGCAATACTAGAAGGAGGTATTATGATGAGTAGATTAGAACGTGATAAAGCATCCATTACATATGCAATCAAACACTTAAGAGATCTTGTAAAAGAAATATCGATATAAAAAAATTTAACTTTAATGATACCGATCGGTATCTAAAATAATCTTATGGAAAAATTAATAATGAACTACCCCGAGGCAGAGCCATCGAGGTATCAAGCGGAAAAAACTTATTTTTAGTTTTATGAAAACTATCCGTTTTCAAACTTTCCTCTTTGACCCCGAGGTAGAACCTCGAGGAATTCTATAGATTAAAACTTACAGGATTATATCTTAATACTACTGTGATATTCCCAAAATACAATCAGAACTTCTTATTTAAGTTGCTTTGTACTGTAAAGTCACCTTCCCTAAAACCTGCAACTATTGCTTTTTTTGAAACAGGTACAACGACATCCTTACCTACTTCTAGAGGTTCAAACGTGGCATTACACTCTTGGGGAACTGGGGCTAAAAAGCTATTATTCTTACATGGTTGGAAAAGTAATAGTAAACAATGGCTACCTTATGTAGAGCAATTAGATTTAAACGAGTATACAATTTTTGCTTTAGATGCCCCAGCTCACGGAGCTTCTCAAGGCAACCACCTCAATGTTGAACTTTACAGAGAGTCTATTGAATCGGCCGTAGAACACATAGGAAGTGTAGATGCTGCCATATGCCATTCTCTTGGATGTTTATCAACTAGCTACCTCTATTTAGCAGATCAAGAAATCTCAATAGATTCTTATGTAATCATGGGTGCGCCATCTGGTATAGATGCTATTTTGGTTTATTTTAAAGAGGTGCTTTCTCTTTCTCCAAAAGCAATAAAAAATTTACGTATAAAAATAAATAATGTCCTCAAATTACCT